>JAJPKI010000256.1 GCA_021323835.1 Verrucomicrobiota bacterium
CGCGGGTTTTGCGTAAGGTAATAGCACCCGAGAGTGATGTCCTGCGACGGAGTAGTGATCGGCTTCCCACTCGAGGGCGAGAAAATGTTGTTCGGCGCCAGCATCAACATCCGCGCTTCCATTTGCGCTTCGACCGACAACGGGACGTGTACCGCCATCTGATCGCCGTCAAAGTCGGCGTTGTAAGCCGTGCAAACGAGCGGATGAATGCGAATCGCTTCGCCTTCGATCAATTGCGGCTCGAATGCTTGAACTGAAAGTCTGTGCAACGTCGGCGCGCGGTTGAGCAATACTGGATGACCTCGCGTGACTTCGTCGAGAACGTCCCAAACTTCTTTCGTCTGGCGCTCAATCATTTTCTTAGCCGAACGAACAGTGTGAACGTAGCCGAGCTCTTTCAATCGGCGGATGATGAACGGCTCGAACAAAACGAGCGCCATCTTTTTCGGCAAACCGCATTGGTTCAATTTCAGTTCCGGTCCGATGACGATGACCGAGCGGCCTGAATAATCCACGCGCTTGCCGAGCAAATTTTGACGGAAGCGTCCGCCCTTGCCCTTGAGCATGTCGCTCAAAGATTTCAGCGAGCGATTTCCCGCGCCGGTGACCGGACGACCATGACGACCGTTGTCGAACAACGCGTCCACAGCTTCCTGCAACATACGTTTTTCATTTCGGATAATTACTTCCGGCGTTTTCAATTGCAGCAACGTCTTGAGACGGTTGTTGCGGTTGATGACGCGGCGATACAAATCGTTCAAGTCCGATGTCGCAAAACGTCCGCCCTCGAGCGGAACGAGCGGGCGCAAATCCGGCGGAATCACCGGCAGCACCGTGAGAATCATCCATTCCGGACGGCTCTTGGACGATGCAAGACCTTGCAGCAATTTAATCCGCTTCGCCAATTTCTTGCGGATTTGTTTGCTCTTGGTTTCCGTCATCGCCTGCTGCAATTCTTCGACGCCTTTCGCCAAATCAACGCGTTCGAGCGCTTCGCGAACGGCTTCCGCACCCATTTTCGCCTTGAACGCATCCGCGCCGTAAGTTTCCTTGGCTTCGCGATATTCATTTTCGTTGAGCAATTGATTTTGCTTCAACGCCGTGTTGCCCGGGTCAATCACGAGATAATCTTCGTAATAAATCACGCGCTCCAAATGCCGCGCCGTCATGTCCAGCGCGAGGCCGATGCGCGAGGGCATGCATTTGAAAAACCAGATATGTTGCACCGGCACGGCCAATTCGATATGGCCCATGCGTTCGCGGCGCACACGCGCGAGAGTCACTTCCACGCCGCAACGGTCGCAGACGATGCCGCGGTGCTTGATGCGCTTGTATTTTCCGCAAGAGCATTCCCAGTCTTTGACCGGGCCGAAAATGCGTTCGCAGAACAAGCCGCCCTTTTCCGGCTTGAACGTGCGGTAATTGATGGTTTCAGGATTCTTGACTTCGCCTTTACTCCATGACCGGATGGCGTCAGGCGAGGCCAGCGTGATGCCGACGTAATCCACCTGATTGACCTTGTCCAGTCCGAGCAATTCGCGGGCGTTTTCTTTTGAGCTAGTCATACAAATTTTTTCTCAATTAATAATTACACTGATGTCAATGCGGCAACAGCTTCGCCATTTCCATTTTGCGAATGTTCCGCCGGATTTGAATAGCCGACTTTCACGTCGAGTCCGAGCGATTGCATTTCTTTCACCAACACGTTGAACGATTCGGGAATGCCCGCTTCGAGCGCGTTGTCGCCCTTGACGATGCTTTCGTAAATCCGCGTGCGGCCTTGCACGTCGTCGGATTTTACGGTGAGCAATTCCTGCAGCGTGTAAGCCGCGCCGTAGGCTTCCATTGCCCACACTTCCATTTCGCCGAAGCGCTGGCCGCCGTATTGCGCCTTGCCGCCGAGCGGCTGTTGCGTGACGAGCGAATAAGGCCCGACCGCGCGCGCATGAATTTTGTCCGCGACCAAATGGCCGAGCTTCATCATGTAAATGTAGCCGACGACAATTTCCTGGTCGAATTTCTCGCCGGTGCGTCCGTCAATCAAATGCGTCTTGGCGTGTTCGGGCAATTTCGCTTCTTTCAAATAGCCGCGAATGTCTTTTTCCTTCATGCCGTCGAAAACCGGCGTCGCGAATTTCAAGCCGAGCAATTTCGCCGCCCAGCCCAAATGCGTTTCGAGAACTTGACCGACGTTCATGCGCGAGGGCACGCCAAGCGGATTCAAAACGATTTCCACCGGCGTTCCGTCTTCGAGGAACGGCATGTCTTCTTCTTTCACGATTTTGGCGACGACACCTTTATTGCCGTGGCGTCCGGCCATTTTATCGCCGACCGACAATTTGCGTTTCGATGCGACGTAAACTTTCACCGATTTAACGATGCCGCTTTCGACGCCTTCGCCGGCTTCGGCGCGTTCCATTTCCTCGTCGTATTGCATCTGGATATCATCGAATTTCTTTTTGAACTGGCCGATGATTTCTGTGATTTTGTTGCGAATCGGCGACGGGTCAATTTCGATGCGGTCGTAAACGGTCGCGAGCTTACGCAAAAGCGTCTTGGTGATTTTGCGATTCGCCGGAATGATGATTTCGCCGGTTTCGGAATTGACGACGTCGAGCGGAATTTTTTCGCCGAGCAAAATGTTGCTCAACGCTTCCGTCAATTGGTCGGTCAATTCGCCGACTTTTTTCTTGTGCTCGTCTTCGATTTGTTTCGAGTGACGTTTTTCTTCGCTCGCGGCGGAACGCGTGCTGCGTTCGCCTTCTTTCTTTGAAGATACTTTCACGTCCATGACGATGCCGTAAGTTCCTGACGGAACTTTGAGCGACGTGTCTTTCACGTCGGCGGCTTTTTCGCCGAAAATCGCGCGGAGCAAACGTTCTTCCGGCGCCAATTCGGTTTCCGATTTCGGCGTGATTTTGCCGACGAGAATATCGCCGGGTTTCACTTCCGCGCCGACGCGGATGACGCCGTCCGTTCCCAAATTTTTCAACGCTTCATCGCCGAGGTTCGGGATGTCGCGCGTAATTTCTTCCGGCCCGAGTTTCGTGTCGCGCGCGGCCACTTCAAATTCGTCAATGTGAATCGAAGTGAAAATATCTTCCTTGACGATTTTCTCACTGATGAGAATGGCGTCCTCGAAGTTGTAACCGTTCCACGGCATGAACGCGACCAGCACGTTGCGTCCGAGCGCGAGCTCGGCGTTCTGCGTGCAAGGACCGTCGGCGATGACTTGATTTTTCTTAACGTGCTCGCCTTTGTGGACGAGAATTTTTTGATTGATGCACGTCGCGGCGTTCGAGCGCATGAATTTGCGAACCGGATAAACGTAAACGCCTTTTTCCGGGTCGTGCTTAATTTTCTTTTTCGACTCCGGCAATTTTCCGTCTTCGGTGATGATGATGGTGTCGCCGGTAACGCTGGCAACTTTGCCGCTTTCATCGGCAACCATCACGGCGCGCGAATCGCGGGCAACGCGGTCTTCGAGACCGGTCGCGACAAGCGGCGCTTCAGTGACGAGCAACGGCACAGCCTGGCGTTGCATGTTCGAACCCATCAACGCGCGGTTCGCGTCGTCGTGTTCGAGGAACGGAATCAAACTCGCCGCAATCGAGACCAATTGTTTCGGCGAAATGTCCATGTAATGAACATTGGCCGGCTCGATGTCAACGAATTCACCACGCGCACGGCAAACAACGCGTTCCGTCGTGAAGTGTCCGCGACCGTCAATCGGCGAATTCGCCTGCGCGACGATGTATTGTTCTTCGCGGTCGGCGGTGAGGAATTCGATGTCTTCCGTCACGCGACCGTCTTTGACTTTGCGATACGGCGTTTCGAGAAAACCAAATTCGTTGATGCGCGCAAAGGTTGCGAGCGACGCAATCAAACCAATGTTCGGGCCTTCAGGCGTTTCAATTGGACAAATACGTCCGTAGTGCGACGGATGAACGTCGCGAACTTCGAAGCCCGCGCGGTCGCGAGACAAACCGCCTGGTCCGAGCGCGGACAAACGGCGTTTGTGCGTCAATTCCGCGAGCGGATTGATTTGATCCATGAACTGCGACAATTGCGAACGGCCAAAGAAATCGCGGATGACCGCTGAAAGCGCTTTCGGATTAATCAATTTCTGCGGCATCATCGCTTCGACGCTTTGATCAAACAACGTCATGCGCTCTTTCACGAGACGTTCCGTGCGCGCGAGACCAACGCGGCATTGGTTGGCGAGCAATTCGCCAACTGTGCGGATGCGGCGGCTGCCGAGATGATCAATGTCGTCCACGCTGCCCTCACCTTTTTTCAGGCGCAGCAGATATTTCGTGGCGGCGACCAAATCGTCTTTCGTCAAAATGCGCGAGCCATTTTCCTTGAGCCCGAGCTTCTGATTGATTTTGTAACGGCCAACGCGACCTAAATCGTAACGCTTCGGATCAAAAAATAATCGCTTCAAAAGCGCCTTGGCATTTGCGGCCGTCGGCGGATCGCCCGGACGCAGACGACGATAAATATCTTTCAGCGCTTCTTCTTCATTTTTCGCCGGATCTTTTTTGAGGCATTTAATCATGATGCCTTCGTCCACCGACGTATCCACGACTTTGATTTTGTTCACGCCGAGTTCGGCGATTTGTTTGACGACCGCTTTCGAGAGCGGCTCGAACGCGCGCGCGACGACCAAACCTTTTTCTTCGTCAGTCGCGTCTTGAATCAAAACGTAGTTCGGCAAATC
>JAJPKI010000340.1 GCA_021323835.1 Verrucomicrobiota bacterium
CCCATGATTTGCCGTTTCATGTGCGCGTCGGCATTGTCCTCGCCGGTGCGATTGTGACGATATTTTGAAACCGGCTCATGCGGCGCAAGTTTTTCAAGCCACTCGTCGTAATCCGCAATCAAGCCATCTTCCGCATCGTTGATGTAAACGCTCGCGGTGATGTGCATGGCATTGACAAGGCAAAGGCCTTCCTTCACGCCGCTTTTTTGCACCAGCTTTTCAACCGTGCCCGTGATGTTGATGTAATCGCGACGATGCGGTGTCTCGAACCAGAGATGTTCTGTCAAAGATTTCATTATGAATTGCCACAAAAGAACGCATAGAGCACAAAATATTTTTGTCTTTGCGTCTCTTTGTGTTCTCTTGCGGCTATAATTTTCTAAATGGCGGCAGCAATGGCATCGCCCATTTCGCGCGTGCCGATTTTTTGCGCGCCGCTTTCGTTTGGATTAAAAATGTCGCCGGTGCGATTGCCGGAATCAATTGCCTTGCCCACAGCAATTTCAATCGCCGCCGCGGCTTCGTTCAAACCAAAACTGTGACGCAACATGAGCGCGGCGGAAAGAATTTGCGCAATGGGATTTGCCAGATTTTTCCCGGCAATGTCCGGTGCCGTGCCGCCGGCGGGTTCGTAAAATCCAAAAATCTTTTCTCCGCTACTCGCGCCGAGACTGGCGCTGGGCAACATGCCGAGCGAACCGCCGAGTGCCGCGGCTTCGTCGCTCAAAATATCGCCGAACATATTTTCGCAAAGCATCACGTCGAATTGCGTCGGCCTCAAAACCAATTGCATCGCCGCGTTGTCCACAAATTGATGCTCCAATGTCACGTCGGAATAATGCTTGCCGACTCGCGTGACAACTTCGCGCCAGAGAATTCCATTTTCCAAGACGTTCGCCTTGTCAATGCTCGTCAATTTTTTGCGACGCAATCGCGCGGCTTTGAACGCCACGTGCGCGATACGTTCGATTTCCGGCGTGGTATAAACCATTGTGTCAATTGCGCGAAAATTTCCATCGGGAAGATTTTCTGTTTTCTTTGGCTGGCCGAAATACATGCCGCCGGTCAATTCGCGCACGACCAAAATGTCAATGCCATCGCCCTGCCGTTCTTTCGCGAGCGGACACGCATGTGCCAGAGCTTTCGGCAATTTCACCGGACGCAAATTGGCGAACAAACTGAATTCTTTTCGGATGCGCAACAGTGCGGCGCGTTCAGGCCGTTCTTCTTTGGGAATCGTCGCGTCGCGGTCGGGCAAACCGACCGAGCCGAACAAAATGGAATCGGACTGTTTGCACAGGGCCAATGTTTTTTCGGGCAAAGCTTTTCCATCCGAATCAATTCCCGCCCAGCCGACGGGTGCTTCGGTGATTTCGAGTTTGAAACCGAATTTCTTTTCTGTCGCGCGCAAAACTTTGATTGCTTCACGCATCACTTCAGGACCGATGCCGTCGCCGGCCAGGGCTGCAATTTTAAAAGTATTCATCAATTTGAAGGCTGGATTTTAGATTGTTGGCGCGCGGTGACAAAGCAATTTTCTTCGCTCGACACTCGACGCTTGACCTTCGACAATTTCCAAAATGATTTTGCCTTACAAAATCGCGACGCTGCTTTACTGCTTCAATGAGCGCGACGAAGTGCTGCTACTCGAACGTTCGCAGGAGCCGAACAAAGGCAATTGGAGTCCATGCGGCGGCAAATTGAAAACGGACATCGGCGAATCGCCTTACGTTTGCGCGTGCCGCGAGGCGAAGGAAGAAATTTGTGTGGACATTTCCGTCTCCGATTTACATTTGGCCGGTCTCATCAGCGAACACGGTTATCAAGGGCAAACGCATTGGCTGATGTTTTTGTTTGAGGTGAAAACAAAATTGAAGTCGCTACCGGAACCGTGCAGCGAAGGACGATTCGGATTTTTCAAGCGCGAAGAAATTGAATTGCTTAAAATCGCACAAACCGACCGCGAACGGCTTTGGCCGTGGTTCTGGAAATTTCGCGGCGGATTTTTTGCGGCGCATTGCCATTGCCATCCTGACGGCACAAACGATTGGACGTTGGAAGAATTTTTTTATGGACGAACCGGTCATTGATTTGCACAGCGACGATTATTTTATGCGCGAAGCGCTGCGTCAGGCGGCGAAGGCTTATGAATCAGGCGAAGTGCCAGTCGGCGCGGTCGTTGTGCGCGGAGGGAAAATCATCGCGCGCGCTTTCAATCAGGTCGAACAATTGAAAGATGCGACGGCGCATGCGGAAATGCTCGCGCTCACGCAGGCGGAAAGCGCCGTGGGCGACTGGCGGCTGACCGATTGCACGCTTTACGTAACCAAAGAACCGTGCCCGATGTGCGCCGGCGCCATCGTGCATACGCGGATTGCCCGTGTCGTGTTCGGCGCGAGCGATGTGAAAGCAGGAGCCGCTGGAAGCGCGTTAAATCTGTTGCAATTTCCGACGCTCAACCATCGCTGCGAAATTTCTTCCGGCATTCGCGAAGCAGATTGTCGCGCGTTATTGCAAAATTTTTTTACGGAGCAGCGTTCGAAACAAAAATCGAACGGCAATTGATTTTCAGAAATGAAAATAAAAAACGAGGCGCTCTTGCGAACGCCTCGTTATTGTTTAAATAATTTAGCTTAGTGAGCCGTTGTATCTTGCGGCATGTTGTAATACGGGTCAATCGGACCAGAGTTGGTCGTATTCACAAGCGCAGTTTTCAAGCCATTGATGGTAACTTGCGCAGCGCTGCCGTCAGCATACGAAAGATTGCCGGCTTTCAAATGCACTTCGTTTTGACTCCATGACCACAGGTTATACGCAGTAGCTCCTCCGCCGAGTGGAGCATTGGGTGTTGTAGTAGCGCCTGAATTACCCCCCATAACGTAAATGGTGGTGGTAGCTGCCGGGCCGGTTGGGGAAGTTGAGCTTCCCATATTGCGGTCGCCGAGCAGGATGGCCTGCGGATTATCTTCCGTGGCGTCGCCGCTGACAAAATAACTCAAATTGTTGGCGGTGCATTGTCCATTTGCGGCAGTGAAAACGCCACCGCCGGTAATATTAAATCCGGCAAAGTTAGTGGCAACAAAGTGGCCGTTGTAAGTGTCGGAAGGACAATACAAAATTTTCGGAGCACTAACTTCGTTGGACATCACGGCGAAAATTTTGCCGGGATTGTAATTGGCTGCGGTCGGAGCCGTGCCGCCGGAATAATAAATGTAATCCTGCGCGCCGCCCTGAGCCGCTGTGACTTTGCTCGGGTATTTTCCGTCGTTATCGTTCGCCCATATCTTACAGGCAAGCGTGACTTGTTTTAAGTTGTTGACGCAGTTGATGCGTTGAGCTCTGCGCTTGGCCGCGGCGAGCGCGGGAAGCAACATCGCCGCCAGAATGGCGATAATCGCAATCACGACGAGCAATTCAATCAGCGTGAAGGCTTTTTTCTGTTTCAGACTTTTCATACGTTCACTAATGTTTGTTGTTGTTGTTTTGGTTTGGGTGACAGGCCGCTGATTCTGCTTGAACTGCGCTCGCTGTCAACACCATTTCTGAAAAAATTATTAGCAACGACAATGCCAATTGCCGTTGCATCCATTTTCGCCTTAAAATCAAAAAAAATCGAAATTCAAAATCTATTTGCGCAAAATTTTCACGCATTATGCGTGAACTTCACGCAATTTTGCGGTTATGTAGGATTAAAATGCGCTAGATGAAAAAATTATGAATCCGCATCATTATTTAATTTTTGTGACGATTGTATTGATTTTATTGATTCTTCAATTTCTTCAACTCGTTTTTCTAATTTTCGGTCGTCATAGGCTTCATAAAAGATTACAACGGATTGAAGCACAATTCCCAGCAGTAGAAAAAGAAATCCAAAAATGCTCGCATGATACCACCAATGCCGATAATTAAGAGGGTCTCCAAATGTCCCCAAAGCGTCCGGTGGCGTTCTTGAGTTTAATCGGATAGCGTCCAAAAATACGAAAACAGTTCCAATTAATTCAATAAAAATTGATACGACATGAAGCTTTAATTTTACGCTGGATTTCACCAAGCAAATAAACTTAAAAAGCATCTGAATATAAAGCCTCATTTTTACGGCTTTCTTAAAAAGATGGCGTGATATTCCCAAATTATTTTATGAACCGGAACATACGAAGTGTTGAATTGTGCTGGTGTCGTTGTGTAAGCCGTTCCCGAATATGACGCCATTCCGCCAGAACTTCCGTAAATTGTCCCTGATTGATAAGTTGAGGATGTTTGGGGAGCTTGATACGTCGTTATTGGAACAATCACGGTTGATGAACCAGCGAAATGTCTTTGTTTGATAACCATATCCGCGCCCACTTTCTTGGCCTGACTTTTCAGCATAAAATCAGGAACATTTCCGGCGTCAAATGACGATTCTCCTAAAATTTGATAACCCTGCTTGTCGTAATAGGACAAAGAATTTTCTGCATCTCCAACAAAAAGTATTTTCGGATTAGCCGCTGGTGGGTTTGTGTAAGTTCCAGTGTAAAAATTTCTTTCCTCGTAATATTTGACGTAAGGATTTACGCACCCAGATAAAAGCGAACATGAGATTAACGCTAAAATAATTTTCTTCATGGATTGCCTTTCTCGAAGTGGTAAAAGAAAAGGCGTGCAGCCAGCAACACCCAGCCAGAGGGTTACAACGCCCTATTAGAAGAATGCGCACGGCCACACGCCCGATTGGGGCGTGAGCGTGGCAAGGGATTCTAAAAAGAAATGTTGTAATTTCTGGCTGCCCTTACCGCTTCACTTAAATTGTCAAAGACGATTCAACCATGATTTTTATTTGGAAACAAAGAAATTATTTGACACAGAAATCTTTAGCGTTAAAGTAAGCCAATCCGTTGTATTTAAGCGGGTTCGCCATAGAAAGCGTGATAACTAGAATTTTTGGTTTTTGGCCGCTTCGATTGCTGTCCTGTCTAGTGGGAATTTCTATCAGCAATTGAGGCGGTCTCTTTTTTATGGACAGGATATAACGAGGGGGTTCGTGCCGCCGTAACGAATCGCCAAGAAAAGAAAACGGCTGAGGTGATTCATCTTTTCCGAGAGCATCACATCAGCCGAGAGGCAACACAGCGTCGCCGAGATAATTAGACATTACTTCTGTCGGCTTCCGAAAGCAAGGTATTTCGCGCCCAGTCCGCGTTTTTCAAACCGGATTTGGAAATGGCGTTCTTTATTTTCTTGGCCTCACCGTCGTTGAAACGGACGCCAATTTGAAAGCCTTTTGCCTTTCCTTTCGGAAGTTTTGGTCTGCCTATTTTTGGTTTCATACTTATTGGTATCAAAAAGTCGTTGACACCAATTTAACTTTTTGGTATCAGTAAGTCAAGAAGATAAACAAATGAGGCTGCCAGCTTGTAACTGACAGCCTCGCAACAAAAGGCCGAGGCCTTAAGTGGTATCTGGACGATACATAATCACTTTAGGACTTGGCCGAGAAAGGTCAAGTGAACTGTCATTGCTGTTCTGGAAACTGCCGTAAATCCGGCGCGTATAAAAATAAAAATCGAATTGTGCAACGTTACGCTTGTGACCGTTGCGGGAAATCGTTCAGTGAATCGCAACCATTGGACGGTTTGCGCGTAGATTTCAAGCTGGCATCGCAAGTTGTCCATTTGCTCTGTGAAGGCATGGGCATTCGCGCCATTTCACGTTTTACGGGTTTGGACACCAAAACCGTTATGGGCATCCTTGAAACGGCTGGTGAGCATTGCGCCCGATTTCTTGATGCTAAAATCCGTAACGTCAAATCCGAATCGGTTCAAGTTGATGAAATTCATGGGTTCGTGTATTCCAAGCCGCAAAACACAAGCCGAGAAGATGAGGAACGCGGCGAGTTTTTCACCTATTTGTCCGTTGACCGCTTAAGCAAGTTAATCATTAACTGGCGCGTGGGAAAACGTAACGGTGAAAATACTGTGGCTTTCTTGGAAGATTTGAAAAATAGAATGGATGGAAAATTTCAGCTTACAACAGACCCTTACGTTGGTTATCTCCGTTCTGGTTCAGTCAAGAAAGTTTTTGGAGATTCGATTGATTACGCAACAGAAAGAAAAATTTATGGAAAAACAAAAACGTGGGGTTCGCGGTATTTTAACCCGATGGTAGTTGTCGGAATAAAGCGTTATCCTCATTTAGGGTGGCCGAATATGAAATTGGCGACCACTTGCCATGCAGAGCGCACAAATCTTTCAGTCAGAATTTTCACGCGCCGATTTACACGGAAAACTTTGGGATATTCAAAGAAATTGGAAAACTTGCGTCACGCGGTTGCCCTGTTCGTTTGTCACTTTAATTTCTGCCGTGTCCATTCAGCGCACAAGAAAACACCGGCACAAGCTGCGGGATTAACCGAAAAAGCTTTTACGATTACTGAATTACTCGAAAGCGCAATCTGATACTACATGACCAATTTTGCGCACGGACATGCTTGCGGTTGCGCTTCGCTTTTCTTGACATCGCGATTCGCATGACAAACACTGCTCGACCCAAATGACCGAGCCAAAAGAAAATCCGCTCATGGAAAAAATCGTGTCGCTATGCAAGCGGCGCGGATTCATTTTTCAATCGTCCGAAATTTACGGCGGCATCAACGGCTTCTGGGATTACGGTCCGCTCGGCGTCGAACTGCGGAAAAATATCCGCGACTGCTGGTGGAACGACATGGTGCGCCAGCGCGACGACATCGTCGGCCTCGAATCGTCCATCATCATGCATCCAAAAGTTTGGGAAGCGTCCGGCCACATCGGCGGCTTCAACGACCCGATGGTGGATTGCAAAGTTTCCAAACAACGCTTTCGCGCCGACCAATTATTTTTCGCGCCGGTAATTATTGATAGAAAAATTGTCGGCTACGTCAGCGCGCTTGAAAGTGAAACAACGGCGGCTGAAATGCAGGAACAAGCGGAGAAATTTAAACGCAAAAAAGCAATTCAGGGAAAACTGGAGCCGGTGCAGCCGCGCGATTTCACGGAAGCAAAGTCTGAAGAAATTCCGTTGATTCCCTCGCCCGCAACCGGCGAACCGGGCAGCCTCACGCCGCCGCGCGCATTTAACATGATGCTGCAAACTTACGTCGGCGCGTTGCGCGACGAATCAGCCGTCGCTTATTTGCGTCCCGAGACGGCGCAAGGAATGTTCGTGGATTTCAAAGCAATCGTGGATACAGGCCGCGTGAAAATTCCGTTCGGCATCGCGCAGGTCGGCAAATCGTTCCGCAACGAAATCACGCCGCGCAATTTTATTTTCCGCAGCCGTGAATTCGAGCAGATGGAAATGGAATATTTCATCAGCGACGAGGACGATTGGGCCAAATGGCATCGCTACTGGATTGATTGGTGTCGCGAATGGCTGGTTAAAGCCGGAATTCCGGCGGCGCAACTTTCCGAATACAATCATCCGAAAGAAAAATTGTCGCACTATTCGAAAGGCACGACGGACATCATGTTCCAATTTCCGTTTGGCGTGCAGGAATTGTGGGGCATCGCCGCGCGCGGAAATTTTGATTTATCGCAACACGCCAAATTCAGCGGCGAGCCGATGGAATATTTTGATGACGTGGCAAAACGAAAATATGTGCCGCACGTCATCGAGCCGGCGGTCGGCGTTGACCGCATTATGCTCGCGATTTTGTGCAGCGCCTATTGCGAAGACCAGGCGCCGGATGAAAAAGGAAAAATGGAATCGCGTGTTGTTTTAAAATTTGCGCCGCGCATCGCGCCAATCAAAGTCGCCATTTTTCCGCTGCTGAAAAACAAACCGGAGCTGGTCGAAAAAGCAAAAGCCGTTCGCGATTTGCTTCGACCGCACATGACGGTTTTTTACGACGAAGCCGGCGCCATTGGCCGTCGCTATCGCCGTCAGGATGAAATCGGCACGCCATTTGGCCTCACGATTGATTTCGACACGCTCGGCGAAAAAGGCGACGAACTAAAAGACACCGTGACGTTGCGCGACCGTGACACGATGAAACAGGAGCGCGTGAAAATTTCTGAATTGCTGCAATTGCTACTGCCGAAAATCCGCTGATGTCCGACACCAAAAAAATTTCCGCTCCGAAAAATCGCGCGCCGACGCTGTATTTCATTATTGTCGCGAAATTGTTCAAAGGCGTTTTAGCCCTGGCGCTGGCGTTTGGCATTTTGAAACTGGCGAACAAGGATTTGCCGGATTTATTCAACCGACTCGTATTGTGGGTGCACCTGGACCCGGAAAATCGTTTTCTTTCGGATATCAGCGACAAGCTTGACCAACTTACTGCTGCCAATGTGCGCGTCGTCGCGATTGGCACGTTCATTTACAGTTTGTTTTCGCTGGTTGAAGGTATTGGGCTGATGTATCGCGTGTCATGGGCCGGCTGGCTGGCCATCGGCGAATCGGCATTTTTCATTCCGATTGAAATCCGCGAACTCATTCGTCATCCCCATTGGTATGTGGTCGGCGTGCTGGGTTTCAATATCCTGATTGTTTGGTATTTGTTTGCCAATCGCCAGCGGCTTTTCCGTCATCACCGTTGATACAATTTTTGCTTGCGAAAACGCGAAAAAATGTTTAATTAACGCATACTGAATTGCCAATTGATGCTGAACTTTAGATTTATGTCTCAACCAACGAGGGCTCTTTGAACCGCCCTTTTCCTCCACGCAATTCTTCGTCCACCGCGTTTCTCCGGGTCAACGGCAAAATTCGCGCCCGCGAAGTCCGCGTCATCGGCGAAGGCGGCAAACAACTCGGCGTTGTTCCCTTAAACGAGGCGCTTACCATGGCGCGGCAACAAGGCGTTGACCTCGTCGAAATTTCTCCCAACGCCGAACCGCCCGTTTGCCGGCTCATCGAATTTGGAAAATTTCGTTACGAACAGGCCAAAAAAGAAAAAGAATCCAAAAAACATCAGCACGCCTCGACCGTCAAAGAAATTCAATTAAGCCCGCTGATTGACCCTCACGATTTGGGAATCAAAATCGCGCACGCCATCGAATTTCTCTGCGAAGACATGAAAGTTAAAATCGCGCTTCGCTTTCGTGGTCACCGTGAACTCGCTCATCCGGAAATCGGTTTTAGCGTCATCAGAAATTTTCTCGAAAAAATTGCGCCCTACGGCCAGCGCGATTTCGAGCCGAAACTTATCGGCAAAAGCATCAACGCCATGATTACGCCGCTGCCGCGCAACAAACGCGCGAAAAATCCCAACAAGCCGGAACACGGACACGCCCCGCAAAATTCACATTCGCCGGATTCGCACGCCCACAAAAAAGTTCCCGTCGCCAGCGAGCCAAAAAACAACGGCCTCAACAACCCGTTCACAAACCTAGAAGTAAAATAATTTGGCGCAAGCTTCTGGCGAGCCGGACCATTACATTTTCCAATCGCGCACTAATTCCGGAAACGGGCAATGCTCGCAAACCGCGTTCGAATGCTCACAAAAATCGCGGACGATTTGCATCAAGCCCTGCTGCGCCGACGCCGTCTTAAAAATTTTCGCATTTGCCGTTCCCAGCAATCGTTGACGCGCCAATTTCAAGATTGAATTATCTTCCGCTGCCGGCCAACTGAAAAACCTATGTTCGATTTCCCGTTGAAGTTTTTCATTTTTGCCTTCACATGCTCGAATCCACAGCCACGGCAAAATGACGTTGACCGCTAAATCCGTTACCCGCGCGTCGCCGAGCAGTGGCTGCGGCTCTTTGAAACGAGCGGAATTGAACGTCCAATGCCACGACCAAAACTCATCGCGCTCGACATTTAAAATTTCATGGAGCGACGCCAAAAGTTTTCTATCGGGAATTTCCTTTGCGCTCCAGGTTTCGACTTTGGAAATGAAATTTTCATTTGCCAGCCAATGCGATGCCAGCGCCAATCGCCGCTGCGGATGATTTGCCGGACGCAAGCCGTGAAATTTCCAAACCGCGCGCGGCAAAACAATTTCCGAAAATCCGTCGCG
>JAJPKI010000304.1 GCA_021323835.1 Verrucomicrobiota bacterium
GAATCAAATGCTCGCCAACGCCATCAACGACCCGAACATGCCTGCTGATGCGCGGAAAAATTTGATTGAAGATTTGAATGAGACCGGTTTTCCCGACCCGAAAAATCTCACGCAATCGGACATCGCGTTGATTCAAGCACGCATTGCATTGATTGAACAACTGGCACGAGGTGCGACCGACCCTGTGAACATCCGCGCGTTTCAGGAAGCTTACAAAGATTTGAACAACATGCTGAATTCACTTTTGGCGCATCAGCATTAACAGAATTTTCAGATTCGGATTTCGCCATTTTTCATTTAATCTCATCTCATGCGCGTGCTCGTTGTCGAAGACGAAAAAAAGACGGCGTCGTTTGTCCGCAAAGCGCTGCAAGCCGAAGGTTTTGCCGCCGACGTTTGCCACAACGGCGACGATGCGCTCGCCGCAGCCAAAGCCACGCCGTTCGATGTTATCGTGCTCGACATCATGTTGCCCGGCCGTGACGGCCTCGGCGTGCTGAAACAATTGCGCGAACGGAAAAACTCCACGCCGGTTCTACTTTTATCCGCGCGCGGCGAAGTGAATGAACGTGTGGAGGGTTTGAATGCCGGCGCGGATGATTATTTGCCCAAGCCGTTTGAATTATCGGAGCTTGTTGCGCGTGTTCGCGCACTGACGCGGCGCAACGGCGAAAACAAATCCACAATTCTGCGCGTCGCGGATTTGACGTTGGACACCGTGGCGCATTATGCGCAACGCGGCGGAAAGAAAATTGAATTAACCTCGCGCGAATATCGGCTGCTCGAATTTTTGATGCGTTCTGCTGGACGCCTTTGCGGGCGCATGATGATTTTGGAAAAAGTTTGGGATTACAATTTCGACCCCGGCACAAATCTCGTGGACGTTTACGTCCGCCGCCTGCGCGAAAAAATTGATGCGGATTTTGAAATCAAATTGCTGCACACCGTTCGCGGCAGCGGCTACGTGTTGAAGGAGCAGCCATGACCATCCGCACACGACTCGCGCTTTGGTATGCGGTGATTTTTTCCGCGTCGCTGCTGGCCATCGGCGCGGTGGTTTATTCCGAATTAATTGTCGAGCAACGTGCGAAAGCTACGAAACATCACGAAGAAAATGTCGTGGATAGCGACGCGGGCGAAGATTTGACGCAAATCATTTTGCTCTACGGCGGCTCGGCAATCGTCGTCGGGTTGCTCGGCGGCTGGTGGCTTACGAGTCGTGCGCTTGCGCCGGTGACGAAATTGACGCACGCCGTTGAAAAAATCCAAGAGAGCAATCTTGCCCAAAAAATTCCACGCACTGGCAACGGCGATGAATTGGACCGGCTCACGGAAGTTTTCAATGCCATGACTGGCCGGCTCGACGGTTCGTTCAATCGCATCCGCGAATTTACCTTGCACGCTTCGCACGAATTGAAAACGCCGCTCACGGTTTTATGCGGCGAAACTGAAACAGCCTTGCGCGATGAAAAACTTTCTCAACCCGAACGCGAGCGATTGTTGAGCCAGCTTGATGAAGTTCAGCGGCTGACAAAAATTGTAGATGGTTTGACGTTGCTTACCAAAGCGGACGCCGGACAAGTCGCGTTAAATTTGGAAGCGGTAAAATTGGACGAACTCGTTCGCGACAATTTTGCGGACACGCAAATTCTTGCCGAGCCGCAGCAAATCAAAGTCGAATTGGCAACGTGCGATACAATTTCCATTCGCGGCGACCGGCATCGCTTGCGACAATTGCTTTTAAATCTGGCCGACAACGCCGTCAAATACAATCAGCCGGGCGGCAAAGTGACGATGAGCTTGCGTGGCGCGGAAGATTTCGCGGAATTCAAAATTGAAAATTCCGGCGCAGGAATTTCACCGGAAAAATTGCCGCGCGTGTTCGACCGTTTTTTTCGGGGCGACTCGGCGCATGAAAATACGATTGACGGCTGCGGCCTCGGTTTGAGCATCGCGCAATGGATTGTTTCCGCGCACGGCGGAAAAATTCAAATCGAATCTGCGCCGGAAAAATTGACGATCGTAATTGTGCGATTGCCGCTGGCAAAATGACAAAATTGTAATTTTGAAATCATAGCCTTCTTGCAAGCGTCATTTATCCTGTTACAAATCAAATACAAATATGAAAACTAACTTTGCCATCCTCGCCGGTTTTTTGGTCGCCATCTCTTTGAACGCCCAAACCAATGCACCGACCGCGCCGCTCACGGCGGGCGAGCCGGTTCCGATGCCCGGCACGAGCGGCGGATTCGATTTCATCCGCGTGGACACCGCGAACGACCGCCTGATTTGCGGCCATGAAGGCAACAAAACGTTTGACGTTGTGGATTTGGCTGCGAAGAAATTTTTGAAAGCGGTTCCTACTGGCACATCTCAAGATGGCGCATTCAATCCGAAACGAAATGAGTATTATGTCAGCGGCAACGACCCCGGTCGCATGGTCATCGTGGACGCGAAGACGCTCGCCGTGACCGGTGAAGTGCCATTGCCCGCCGCGAGCGACATTATAGGATTCAATCCGGACACGGGGCTTGTTCACGAGTGCAACGACACCGCTGCCGAGCAATGGTTGATTGACCCGGTCGCGAAAAAAATTGTCGCAACGATTAAATTCGACGGGAAAAATCTCGAAGATATGGCATTCGATGCAAAAAAGAAATTGATGTATCAAGCCGTGAAAGGTTCGAACATCATCGGCGTCGTGGATTTGGCGAGCAACAACATCATCGCGTCGTGGCCGCTCGCACCGGACAAAGGCCCGCACGGAATTGCTTTTGTGCCGGAGTTCAACGACCTGCTCGTTGCCTGCGCAAGCAATTTGGTCATGGTGAATTGCTCCAGCGGAAAAGTTGTCGCCACTGCGCCCATCGGCGCACGCACGGATGAAATGGCTTACGACGCCGATTTGCACCGTGCGTATTGCGCGACCCGGCAGCATAAGATTTCCGTCATCCAAATTTCCGCGGACAAATTAGCTCCGCTTCCCGACGTCGCGGATGAAAATGCCGGCGACATCGCGGTGGACCCGAAAACGCACACCGTTTGGGTGGCTTACGACAAGGGCGGCCAATGTTTCGCGCAACCGTTCACGGCGAATAAATAATTTACGCAACGGCTACAACTTGATTCATGCCATCGCTTCAATTTTAATTCGGGTCGCATGAATCGTTGTCTTGTCATCGTTTTGCTCGCGCTCGTCGGGTGCGCGCGATTTCATCCGCAGCCGATTTCGGCGGAGAAAACGGCGAACGATTTTGACGCACGTTCGCTGGCAAATGAAAACCTCGTCGCCTTTCTGCAAACGAATCATTTCGACGGAAAATGGAATTTAAATTCGCTCACGCTCGTTGCGTTTTATTATTCGCCGGCGCTTGCTGAAGCGCGCACGCAATGGGCGGCAACGGCTGCTGGGAAAATTACGGCTGCCGAACGGCCAAATCCAACTGTCGGTTTCACGCCGACACGCGATACCACGACGGCTCCGCCATGGATTTGGGATGTGAACTGGGACATTCCGATTGAAACGATGGGCAAGCGTGGCAAGCGAATCGCGCAAGCGACGAATCTGACTGAAGCCGCGAAATGGGACTTTATTTCCGTTGCGTGGCAAACGCGCAGCCATGTTCGCGCCGCACTGCTCACGCGTTATTCTGCGCAACAAAACGAATCGCTGCTCGCGCAACAGGAAAATGCGCAGAGCAACGTCGTGCGCTTGCTCGAAGGACAATCAGCGGTCGGCAGCGTTTCCAGTTTTGAAGTGACGCAAGCGCGCGTCGCTTTGGAAAGTACACAATTGGCGCGGCAGGATGCGATTGGTCAATTGAATCAAGCCCGCGTGCAATTGGCGAATGCGCTTGGTTTGCCATTGCGCGCGCTCGACGGCGTAGAAATTTCCTTCGACGATTTTAAAAATTTTCCAAGCGATTTGACCGCACCGGAAATTCGTCGTGATGCGATTTTGAATCGCGCGGACATTCGCGGCGCGCTGGCAAATTACGCCGCGAGTCAAAATGCGTTGCAATTGGAAATCGCCAAACAATATCCGGACATTCATCTTGGCCCCGGCTACGAATTGGACCAAACGGACAACAAATGGTCGCTCGGCGTTTCGCTCGATTTGCCGATTCTGAACCACAATCAAGGCAGCGTGGCCGAAGCAAAAGCAAATCGTGCCGTCGCTGCGGCGCATTTTCTCACCGTGCAGGCCAATGCGATTTCGGAAATTGATTCCGCGCTCGCCGGTTACGACGCGGCGGTGAAAAAATCCGCTACGGCGAAAAATTTGCTGGACGATTTGCAGAAGCAATTGGATTCCGTCCGCGCGCAAAATCAATTGGGCGAGGCCGATGCGCTGACGCTGGCAAATGCCGAGGCGGAATTCACGACCGGCGCCCAAAATCAATTGGACGCGATGGTCAAGGCGCAGCAGGCGCTCGGCGATTTGGAGGACGCTGTCGAAAATCCGCTGACGCTTTCGCCGGAAAATCTCAAGGCAGCGGAAAACAAACTTTCAAAATGAAAAAGAAATCACTCATCATCGGCGGCTTGCTCGTCGTCGGCATCGGAGTCGGCATTTTCGTCATTTTAAAATCTTCCGGCGCGGGCGGCGGCGATGACGAAGGCGGAGCGGCGGCAGACAATGTGCCAACCGTCGTCACTGTGCAAACCGGCGTGCTGAAACGGATGACGTTGCACAATTACGTTAACGGCTACGGAACGGTTGAAGCCGCACCTGCTACTGAAAATGAACCGGCTGCCGGTGGCGCTTTGGCTGCGTCGGGCGCAGGCGTCGTCGCAAAAGTAAATGTCACTGCCGGGCAGCACGTGGAAAAGGGCGACGTGCTCGTGGAATTGAATTCGGCAACGGCGACGTTTGAATATGCGCAGGCGGAATTTGAGCGGCAGAAAAAATTGTTCGAGCAACAAAACGCGTCGCAAAAAAGTTTGCAGGATGCGGCCGCGCAATTGGCGTCATTGGAAATTGTCGCGCCGGTGAGCGGCACAGTCACGCGGTTGAACGCAAAAATTGGCCAGGCGATTGACACGAGCACAGTTGTCGCGGAAGTCGTTGATTTGAACCGCCTTGCTATAAGCGCGAAAATTTCTGCTGCGGACGCGGGCGATTTGAAAGTCGGCGATGAGGTTGAAATTTCTTCGCCGTCGCCGGTGACGGCTTCGCTTTCTGTCGTCAGTCCCGGCGTTGACCCAAATGACGGGACGATTTCCGTTTGGGCGACGCTGCCAGCGGACAGCGGATTGAAGCCAGGACAATTTTTGCCGCTGAAGATTGTCACGGCCGTTCACACGAATTGTCTCGCCGCGCCGAAGGAAGGTGTCGTGACCGATGAAGATGGCAACAGCGTCATCGCGCTCGTGAAAGGCGACGAAGCGACGCAAGTGCCGGTGCAAATCGGCTTGCGCGAGGACAGTTGGGTCGAGGTGACGGCGACGAATTTGAATGAAAACGATTCCGTCGTGACCGTCGGTGCTTACGGTCTGCCGGAGAAAACGAAAATTCGTCTTGCCAATTCGCCGGAAGACAAAAATTCCGCGACCAATTCCGCTGAAGCGAAATGAACTCCGAAAAATCTTCACGTCTCGGCGGATTTGCGACGCGTCACGCGTTGTCAATCACGTTCATCGCCATCGCGCTTTGTCTCGCCGGACTTTTTTCCGCGTTGCACACGCCGTCGTCGGTTTTTCCGCAAACGGATTTTCCGCGCGTCGTCATCATCGCGAACAACGGCATCATGCCCGCCGACGAAATGATGGCGACGGTCACGCGGCCGATTGAAGAAGTGATGAAAGAAATTCCCGGCGCGGTTTCCGTGCGCACGGCGACGAAACGCGGCTCGGCGGAAATCAATGTCTTCTTCAACTGGCACGTGGACATGCAGCAGTCGGAACTTTACGTGCTTGGCCGACTCGCAGAAATCCGCGGCGAATTGCCCGCCGACACCGAAACTGAAATTGAGCGCGTGACGTTCTCGGCGTTTCCCATCATCGGCATCAGCCTGACGAGCTCGAACCGCGACATCATGGATTTGTGGGAAACGGCCAATTACAAAATCAAGCCGGTGTTTTTGCAGATTCCCGGCGTGGCAAAGGTTGAACTCGTCGGCGGCCATGTGCCGGAATTTCATGTCATCGTTGACCCGGTGAAATTGCAGGCTGCGCATTTGTCGCTGCAGGACGTGAGCGATGCACTGGCGAAAAATAATCTCGTCGCGCCCGCCGGCCAGATGGAAGAAAATTATCATCTTTACCTGACGACGGTGGACGGTCGCGTGCATTCGCCGGAAGACATTGGAAATGTTGTCATCGTCGCGCGTGACAATCATCCAATTCAAATCAAAGACGTCGCGCGCATCGAACGCGGACCGGCGCCAGCTTACACGGTTGTCACCGCGCAAGGGCGCAACTCCGTTTTGCTGAACGTGCAAAGCCAGCCGAACGGCAGCACGCTCGACATCGCGACGGCGTTGAAAAAACAATTGGCGGAATTGCGAAAAGAATTGCCGCCGGACATGAAGCTCGCGTTTTACTACGACCAATCGCAATTCGTCAGCGATTCCGTCGGCAGCGTTTGGGACGCGATTATTTTCGGCCTGATTTTATCCGTGTTCATTTTGTATTTCTTCCTGAAAAATTGGGGCAGCGTGTGGACGGCCATCGTGACGATTCCAATTTCCGTGCTCATCACGTTCGTGGCGATGCAATTGACGGGAATGAGCTTCAACATGATGACACTCGGCGGCATCGCGGCGTCCATCGGACTGATTATTGACAACGCCATCATCGTGGTGGAAGCGATGTGCGTAAAAATCGCCGCCGGTCGTCCGCGGCTCGCGGGAATTCAGGAAGCCATCGGCGAAATTTTGCAACCGCTCATCGGCTCAACGCTGACGCCGGTCGTCGTCTTTTTGCCGCTGATGTTTCTGACCGGTGTGGCGGGAGTATTTTTCCGGGCGCTGGCGTTGACGATGGTTGTGTCGCTGCTGACCTCGCTGGTCCTGGCCATCACGCTAACGCCGTCGCTGGCGGCGTGGTTCATCCGCGACCGCGAAAAAATGGAGCATAGTCACGCGCCAAAAAATTTGGACGGCGGATTCATCCTTTCACGAGTGTTGCGGATTTACGAACGCGCTGTGCGCTCGGCGTTGAACCATCGCTGGCTTACGCTGCTCGGCTGCGGACTGGTTTTTGTTTTCACGATTGCGATTTACAAAAATCTGCAGTCCGATTTCCTGCCGGAATTTGACGAAGGCGGATTTGTGATTGATTACTGGGCGCCGCCGGGCACGAGCCTGACCGAAACGTCGCGCCGACTGAACGAAGCCGAAGATATTTTGCGCGCGAATCCCGATGTGGAAAGCTATTCGCGCCGCCTCGGCACGGAAATGGGAATGTTTGTCACCGAAGCGTATCGCGGCGATTTCGCCGTCAAATTGAAACGCGACCGCAAACATTCGACTGACGAAGTCATCGCGGATTTGCGCCATCAATATGCGGAAAAGTTTCCGATGATGCGCTGGGAATTTCCCGGAATTCTCACCGACGTCATCGGCGATTTGCAACTGACGCCCGACCCGATTGAAATCAAATTGTTTTCGCCGGATTTGAAATGGCTGGAGCAAACCGCGCCGCGCGTCGAGGAAGAAATCAAAAAAATTCCCGGCGTCGTGGACACATTTGACGGCCTGACCGAAACCGGCCCGTCATTCAATTTGCGCGTGCGCTCCGCCGATGCCGCGCGCTTCGGCCTGACCGCGCAAGACATTGCCGATGCCGCGAACACCGCGTTGCAGGGACAAATCGCTTCTTCGATGCTGCAAGGCGACCGCGTCATCGCCATTCGCGTCATGGCCGAACCGAACAGCGTCAACCAACTCGATAAATTACGCGCGTTGCCGATTCGCGCGGCGAGCGGCGTGCTCGTCCGGCTTGACCAGGTTTGCGACGTAAGCGTTGAGGCGAGCGAAGTGGAACTGGTGCGCGATGATTTGCGGCAGGACGTGATTATTTCCGGACGGCTCGAAGGCCGCGACCTCGGCAGCGCGATGCGCGACATCCAAAATAGATTGAGCCAACTCAGTTGGCTGCCGCCCGGCTCAATCGAATACGGCGGACTTTACGAGCAGCAACAAAAATCATTTCACAATCTCGTTGTCGTTTTGCTCGCCGCGATTTTGCTGGTGTTCACTGTGCTGCTGATTGAATTCCGCTCATTTTACGAACCGACGGCAATCATTTTTGGCGCAATTCTCGCGATGTTCGGAACGGTTGCGGCTTTGTGGATGACGGGAATTACTTTGAACATCGTTTCATTTCTCGGCGCGATTATCGGCGTCGGCATTGTTGCTAAAAACGGAATTCTCATGCTCGATTTTGTGCATCAGCTCGAGAGCGGCGGCGTGGAATTAATTGAAGCGCTCGTGCGCTCTGGCCATCGCCGCTTGCGTCCGGTGCTGATGACGTCGCTCGCGGCGGCGCTCGGAATGTTGCCGCTCGCCTTCGGAATCGGCGCGGGCGCAGACATGCTGCGTCCGCTGGCCGTCGCAGTCATCGGTGCGCTGTGTATTTCTGTTCTGCTTTCGCTCGTCGCGACGCCGGTGGCGTATTACGTTTTGCGTTCGTTCCCAAAAAGTTCTAATTAAAATCCCGGCGGCAAAGCTGCGCCGCAAATTATTTTTTCGAGAGAAATTTTTCGGCGTATTTGCCGAGCAGGTCCGCTTCCAGATTCACCGCATCGCCCACTTTGCGCTCGCGCAAAGCCGTAGCCGACATCGTGTGCGGAATTATCCAGACGCAAAAACTTTTTTTACCAACGCCAGCGACGGTCAGGCTGATGCCGTCAACGGTGATTGAACCCTTCAAAATAACGTAACGTAAAACGTTTGGAGGCGCGGTGATTTCGAAAATGTGGTCAACGCCGGATTTTTCACGCCGCTTGATTCTGCCAATGCCGTCCACGTGACCCGTCACAAAATGGCCGCCAAATTCGTCGCCGGCGCGCATCGGGCGTTCAAGATTTACAAGTGAGCCGGTTTTAAGAAATTGAAAATTCGTCAGCCGCCAGCTTTCGTGCAGTAAATCGAATTGAATCAATTTTAATTTCCCGCGCGCAAACATTTTAACGGCGGTCAAACAGCATCCATTCACCGCCACGCTGTCGCCGATTTTCAAATTGCGCGACGTTTTCGGCGCGCAAATCGTCAGCCGAATAAATTTTTCCCCGCGCTCGATGCGCTCAATCATACCGGTTTCCTGAATCACGCCTGTGAACATAAAAGAAAATTACTTTTTTCGGGCCGGCGCAACAAGCGCCGTCAGCAGCAAATCCTCGCCGACTTTCTGCCATTCGACCTCGGTCAATTGGATTGCCTCACTTAATTTTTTAATTCCCTCGCTGCCGACGGCTTTCCGCGAATCGCGCCCGCCCAAAATCTTCGGCGCGTAAAAAAATGCCACGCGGTGCGCCAGCCTGCTGCGCAAAAATGCCGCGTTCGTTTCGCCGCCGCCCTCGACCAAAATGCTCGTGACATTTTCCGCGCCTAATTTTTTCAACAGCCATGGCAAATGGATTTTTTCTCCCGGCGCGACGACGACCTTTACTTTCTTCGCCAATTTGGCCGCGCGACCTTTTGGCGCGCAATTGCTGATAACAATTATTGTTGAATTCGCAAATTCGTCGCTAACAACTTTTGCATTTAGCGGCGTTCGCGCCATCGAGTCCAAAACGATTCGACGCTTTGCCGTCGTGTGTTTGGAGCTTCGAATCGTCAATTTCGAATCATCAGCTAGAATTGTATTTACCCCGACGAGAATTGCATCGCTGCCTTGCCGTAATTTCATTCCGGCCGAGCGCGCTTTTTCTCCCGTAATCCATTTTGACTCGCCGCTCACCGTCGCAATTTTTCCGTCCAACGTCATCGCGGCTTTCACAGTCACAAATGGCGCGCGACGGACAATCCAATGATTGAATGCTTCGTTTAGTCGGCGGCAATCTTCGGCGAGTTTAAATTTTGATTTTTGATTTGGGCTCGACAGAGTCTCGCCCCACCATTCAACAATAATTCCCGCCCGACGCAAAATTTCAATTCCTTTCCCGGCGTGCTTTGGATTCGGGTCAACCGTGCCAACAACAATTTTTTCAATTCCCGCCGCGATGATTGCATCCGTGCATGGCGGCGTTTTGCCGTGAGTGCAGCACGGTTCAAGCGTCACGTAAAGCGTCGCGCCTTTCGGATTTTTTCCGCGTCTTTGCGCATCGTGAATCGCTTCAATTTCTGCGTGTGGCAAACCGGCACGACGATGCCAGCCGTGCCCGATGATTTTTCCGCTTTTGACCAAAATCGCGCCGACCATTGGATTTGGCGAAGTCGCGCCGCAACCGCGCCGCGCCAATTGCAGCGCCGCGCGCATTTGTCGTTCGTCGAAATTTTTTAAATTCGATTTCGCCACCTGCAAAATTATTTATCCGCCGACGGCATTTAACAAGTTCAACCATTTCACAAGATTGCTTGCGCGGCGAAATTCTGCTACTGAATTTGCGTGCCCGAACCGAGCCTGCTCATTTTGATTCCGGCTTACAACGAAGAAACGCGCATCGAACCGGTGCTGCGCGAATTCGCGGAATTTTTCGGTAAAAATTATTCGGGCAAATTTCAAATTCTCGTCGTGCTCAACGGCTGCCGCGACAACACGCTCGGCGTCGTGGAAAAAGTCGCGAAAGAATTTGCAGCCGTTCACGCGCTCGAATTCAAAGAACCCATTGGCAAAGGCGGCGCGCTCATCGAAGGTTTGAAATTTGAGTCGCAATCGGAATTGGTCGGCTACGTGGACGCCGACGGTGCGACGCCGCCGCATTCACTACTGGATTTGGTCAAGCGCATCGGCGAAGCGGATTGCGTCGTCGGTTCGCGCTGGCTGGCTCAATCCGTTTTGCATCAGGCGCAAACGCCGTTGCGCCGGATTTTCAGCCGCGGCTTCCACTTCATCGTCGAAATTTTATTTCTCATGCGCATTCGCGACACGCAATGTCCGTGCAAATTGTTGAAGCGGGAAGTCGTGGAAAAAATCCATCCGACGCTGCGCATCGCGGATTTGGCGTTCGACGTGAATTTGCTCGTTTCCGTCAAGCGCGCCGGGTTCAAAATTCTCGAAGTGCCGATTGAATGGACGGACAAAGGCGGCTCGAAGGTCACGTCGTCGCTGTTCCGCTCGTCGCTGACGATGTTTTTGTCGGTAGTAAGAATCCGACTGATTTATTCGCCGTTTTACAAATTGCTGCGCCCGCTCGCGCCGCTCGAAGGCTGGATTTATAAAAAATTGCGCGCGCCAAAACCATTAAGGTCGAAACCGGAGAATTAATTTTTTTTGCCGAACGAAAATATCGCGCAAATTGCCAGCAGCAACAAATTGAACGCGCCGAGCGTTTGCAGCGCCACTTCCATGCGGCCGGGAAATTTGTGCAGCATCACGGGCATTGTAAATCCGTAGGCGACGACGACCAAAACCATCGGCAGGACGATTTTAAATTTTCCGCGCGCCATTAAATCGTTCACCAGCACATTCGCCAGCGCCAGCGGAATCATGGCGCCCGCATACCACGGCAAAAGTTTTACTGTTTCGGAAACGTATTCGGGCTTGAAAGTAAATTTTACGACGAGTGGGCCCAAAATCCACAAGCCAGCCGCGCCGCAAATCGCGAGAAGCGCCGTGCCGAGCAAAACGATGCCGAGTAAATTGCTTTTTTCCGATTTCGCCGTTGCATGAACAATTTTCGGAAACATCACTGCGGCCAATGGCAGCACGACCCAAAGCAACGCGCGCGACAGTGTTCCCGCTGCGACGTAAAATGCCATTTTATCGCCGGGGAAAAATGCCTTTGCATACATCGTGTCGGTTGTGAACAAAAATTGGCACGCACCAAATCCCAAAAATAGAGGCACGATTTGTTTAAATAAACCGCGGCTGTTAAATTTCTCGGAGGGTGCCAGCCATAAATCGCGCGAACGCCAAATCGCAATTGCCGCCCACGCGCCAAGTCCGGTGAACGCGCCAAGAATCATGCCCGTCGCGCCGGAATGAATTGCCAAGACCATCACGACCGCGACCGCAACGCGTCCAACGCCACCGATAATTGAAGCCCAGCCGAGCCAGAAAAAATCCTGCCGTCCTTGCAACACGCCGGAAAAAATTGGCATCCATAAATTCATCAGCACTGCCGCGAGCGTGACCCACAGCGTCACTGCGCTCGTCAATTGCCAGCGCGCCATGATTTGATTTTGAAACATCAGGATAATCAGCGACGCAACAATCCATAGAATCAGCGACCAAAGCCAGCCGGCGCGAATGATTCGCGCAAGTTGCTTTTCGCGGTTCGTCGCGAGTGCCTCCGCGGCTTGTTGGGCGAAGACCATTTGCAACGGAATCGTCGGAATGCACGCCGTGACCATCAACATCGTTCCAAAAATGCTGTATTCAGCTTCGGAAATTTTTTTGGCCAGCGGATGAACGCCAAACGCCATCATTCCTGAAATAACCGTCGCCATCATCAACCAGCCGCTTTGCCGGAAAAACGCCGCGTGCGGTTTGTGGTCAATGGTCGGAACGTTTTGCTCGCCGGAATTCACGCGCGCAGATTGCCGTAAGAAATGAGCAGAGAAAAGGATTTTACGGCAACGATTTCAAAAATTTCAAAAGCAAATTTTTTCCGCGCTCCAATTCTGCCAGCGAAATCCATTCATCCGTTGTGTGCGCCTGCGCCACGTCGCCCGGCCCGAAAACAATGCTTGGAATTCCGCCCGCAGACAAAACCGCTGCGTCGCAAAAGAAATGCACGCCCAACGGCTTTGTTTGTCCGGCGCATTTCAAAAATTTTTGCACCAGCGGCAACTTGTAATTTGTTTCCAGCGGAATCGCCGGCGCCAGTTTTTTATCTTTCATTTGCGCCAATAAATTTTTTGCGCGCAGAAATTTTTGGATTTCTCGCTTCACGCCATTTTCCGTCTCGCCGGGAATTATTCTACGGTCAATTGTGATTTTACAAAAATCGGGAACGATGTTCGGCTGCACGCCGCCGAAAATCACGCCGACGTTCACGGTCGGATTTCCCAGCAGTGGATGTTTTCGCTTCCGTAATTGCGCGGCATAATCCGTTTCCAACAAATCCACGATGCGCGCCATTTCGTGAATTGCATTTTTGCCGAACTGCGGCGTCGCACCGTGCGCCGCTTTGCCATGCGTTTCCATTTCCAGCCACAAGCTGCCTTTGTGCGCCGTGACGATTTGTAATTTCGTCGGTTCGCCGACAATCGCCAAGTCCGCCTTGAAATTTTTCGCCAGCGCGCGCGAGCCCGCTTGCACATGCTCTTCGTCAATCAATCCGGCGAAGACAATTCCCGTTTCGCGCGGGCGATTTTTCGATTCTGCCAATTCGCAGAGCGCAACCAGCATTGCTGCGACGGAGCCTTTCGTATCGCATGCGCCGCGACCGTAAAGTCGTCCGTTCTTGCGCAGGGGAATAAACTTTGTTCCGTCCGCGCCAACGGTGTCCAAATGCGGCGCGAGCAAAATGGTTTGCCGGATTTTGTTTTGCGGCAGC
>JAJPKI010000375.1 GCA_021323835.1 Verrucomicrobiota bacterium
CCGCAATCCGGTTTGCACAGCGGATGCTGCGGAAATTCAAGCAGAATATCTTCCCGCACGAACGGAGTCAAGTCTATGCAATCGTTCTCAATGGACACCTTTTCATCGCCTTCCAGCGGCAAATGCAGCGCCCAATGGTCAATTTTCAATTTCTGATCGAACGGTTTCAGGCAGCGAACGCACTCGCATTTCAACGGTAATTCCAATTTGCCTTGAACCAAAATGGCGTTGTGTAATTGTTCAATCTCCAAATCGTAACGCAATGGCTTCTCGACCCGAACCATTTCGTCATGCAAATCCAAATCCAATTCGGCGACTGGCAATTCGCCTTTCAAATGGATTTCGTGCTCGTCCAAATGACGAAGATTTACTGACAAACTCATGACCGAAATTTAACGCAAAGACGCTAAGGCGCGAAGAAAAAGAATTTTGATTGCCGCAAAAGAACACAAAGAACTCAAAATTTGGATTTTCCTTTGTGCTTTTTGCGTTCTTTTGTGGCCAATTATCTAGTCACATTTTCAGCTTTAATTTTTTCTTCAGCGCTGTTTCCACATGCGCCGGCACGAACGAGCTGATGTCGCCGCCGAGCCGCGCGATTTCTTTGACGATGCGCGAGCTGATGAACGTGTAAGTCTCCTTCGGCATCATAAAAATCGTTTCGATATTTTCGTCGAGCTTGCGATTCATCAGCGCCATTTGAAATTCAAATTCAAAATCGGAAACCGCGCGCAATCCGCGCACAATCGCCTGCGCTTTTTGCTTCCGCGCATAATCCACCAGCAAACCTTCAAACGCATCTACTTCAACATTTGGCAAATTCGCCACGCCTTCTTTGATGAGCGCGACACGTTCAGCGGAAGTGAACAACGGGCTTTTGCTTTCATTTTTGGCGACGGCGACGATGACGCGATGAAATAATTTCGTCGCGCGCTGAAGCACGTCCAGATGGCCGTTGGTCAGCGGGTCGAAACTGCCGGGATAAATCGCCGTTCGCATTAATCGAAGTTTCAAGTTTTAGGTTTCAAGTTTCAAGTGAATTCAAGGTAGGGACGCCTCGCCGAGGCGTCCGGCCAATGGTCGGCTCAGCGAGCCGACCCTACCATTAAAATTTTCGCGTAATTCCGGTGAACGATGTGCCTTCCGTCGGGCCGGTGCCGAAAAGTTCTTCGTCAAACGGCGACGCGTCCGCCGGTCGCCACGGCACTTCGTAAATTTTTATTTCCGCGACAATGCCTTTTACTTTCACTGGCGGCAGTGCAACGCATGTTTCCGCCAATTTCGGGTCGTCGCGTTTCAAATGTTCGTAAGTTGCTTCGCTGATGATGATTCGTCCCCGACCGGAAACCGCTTCGAGCCGGCTGGCGAGATTTACTTCGCGGCCGAACGCGGTGTAATTGAGCAAATGCTCGCTCGAACCCATCAAGCCGACGGTTGCAATTCCGGTATTGACGCCGCTACCTAGCATGAGCACCGGCAATTTCGGTTTCAAAATTTTTTCGCCGGCGGCAAATGTAATTTCCAATTCGCGCTTATGATTTTCGGCGACGCGCCGCAAATTGATTTGGTAAATCGCGCGTTGAGCGTCAATCGCCGCGCGCACGCAAGACAAAGCGTGCTTTTCATTTGCGACCGGCGCATTCCAAAACGCCATCACGCAATCGCCGATGTATTTGTCGAGCGTGCCGTTGTGCCGCTTGATGATGTCCGCGAGCGTGCCGAGATAAAGATTCACCGTATTCAGCGTTTCTTGCGCCTCTTCGTTGATGATTTTTTCCGCCGCGGCGCCGGAAAGTTTGTGCTCGCGGATGTATTCCAATGCCTTCGCCTGACTTTGGTCGGTAAATCCGGTGAAGCCGCGAACATCGGCAAAATAAACTGAAATCTCGCGTCGCCCGCCGCCGAGCGAAAGTTTTTCAAATTGCAATAATTCATCGACGACTTCCGGCGCGACAATTTTTGAGAAAATGGATTTGACGTGGCGTTTTTGGCTTTCTTCAAAAACGACGCGATAAGCGACAAGCATCAAATGTTCCGTCAACATCGCACCGGCAATCGGGAAAAAAATCGGCAGCCAAAATCGAAATTTGACGAATACAAAAAATGCGATGGCAATGTAAATCAGCGCGAAGGCAAACGTTGCCGCCGAAGCGGTAAAGGCTTTTGATTGCCACGTCAAAAATGCCGCGAACGCGCCGAGCAAAATAATGAGCACGATTTCCAGCGGCAGATTTGCGCGGCGAATGAAGTGATTCGTGATGATGGAATTGGCGATGTTCCAATGCTTGCTGACGAGCAACGTGTCGCGTTCCAGCGGCGTCGCGCCGCGGTCGGTCAAATTATTCCCCTGCGCAATCGAGCCAACGACGACAAGTTTGTCGCGAAAATCATTTTGCAATTCATTGGTCGCGTCGGCCAATCGTTGCGCGTCCTGCCATAGCAATTTTTCAATTGGCGCTTGCAACAATCGCGAATCGTTTGGCTTCAATTGCCAATCAATGTAAAACCAGCCGTCGCGGTCAACGGGAATTGTTCGGATGATTCCATTTGCGCCGCGCAAAATAATTTTTCCGTTCGGCAAATCAATTTCCGCGTTTGCCAAATCCAATTTCAATTCCTGCGCGGCGAGAACAATGCCCATTTGCCAGACGCGTTCGACGGTAAATGCCCGGGCTTTGCCAGAAAGTTTTTTGTCGAAGCCCGAAAAATCAAAATTCGTTTCGGCGTCAATCGGCACTGTGAAAATATTTGTGTCATGAAGCTGGCGCAAAATGATTTTGTCCGGCTCGATTTTTGCATTGGCTAAATCCAAATCGAATTCTGCTGCGGCTTTTTGAAAATACGGATGCCAATGACGATATTCGCGAAAGGCTTTGGAGCGCCGTAAAACGCCATCGGAATCTTTTTCGGTCGTGATGTCGCCGGCCGCCGTTGCGTTCGTCGCAAATAAATCCGGCGGCGATGCGTCGGGCGTCGCGGCCAGAATGACATTTCCGTCGCGGCGCATTTGCGCGGCGAAATAATCGTCGCTGGAAATGAAATTGCCGTCGGCCATTTGCACGGACGGATGGTCGGGGCGCAAATCGCTGAATTGAATGTCGAAGGCGACGGCTTTGGAATTTTCATTTGCCAATTCTTCGACGACGCGGCCATAAACCTGTCGCGGCCAGAGCAGCCCGAAATGAAATCCAACGCTGCCATTTTGCACGGCTTCGATGCTGGATTCGCTGATGGCGGCAAAGGCCAAGTTCGTTGCTGTCGAGGAAGGAAATTGCGCGGCAGTTTTTACGCGCAAATCGTAAGTGAGATTTTCGAGTCGTTGGAAGAAATCGAAATTTGCCAAACGCAAGCCGATGACGAGCGCGAGGACGGCCAGCGCGAGAATGAGCGGCGGGCGTTTGAACGGCTTGAGCTGCACATGCTGATTAAACAAAAAAACCAGAGCAACTCAAGGCTGCTCTGGTTGGAAATTTATTTAATCTTACGGTCCTTGGCCACCGCCGCCATGGTGTCCGGGGGGAACAAACGGCGGACGTCCGTGTGTAGGCGAAATATAAATGATGGTGTGGTCGTCAGCGAAAGTGATAATGCCCTCAACGACAGTGATGACTTCAACAGCCGTTCTCATCGCTTGGGCAAATTGTTGCGGCGTCAAATGCGTTACTTGTCCCGTGGCAGGATTGTATTGGTCACCGGGGCCGAGCACGACCGTCGTCGGGCCATTTGGACCGACGGTCGAAAGCACCATTGAGCCTTGCACGTCGGTGATGGCGCCGTTGGCGCTGATGACAAATGTCGTTCCGCGCACGCCGGCGATGCCGCTGGGAATTTTGATGAAATACTGCGACGAAGAAGAAAGTTTTTTGACGTTTCCAAAAATAGTTCCTTCGCGCAAATCCAATTCCGTGTCGCTCACGGCGTCAATGCC
>JAJPKI010000168.1 GCA_021323835.1 Verrucomicrobiota bacterium
CTTCGGCGTAGGCGAGAATTTTTCCTTTGCCGCGACAAAGTGAAATCGCTTCGGCCAGCGACCACGCGCCGTTCGGGTCGAGTGTGATGCGCGCTTTCGGAAAACGTTTTGCGAGCGCAGTGACCGCTTCCATTTCTTGCGCACCGGAAAGCACGCCACCTTTGAGTTTGAAATCATTGAAGCCGTAGCGTGCGTGTGTCGCTTCGGCGAGGCGGACAATTGAATCCGTCGTCATCGCTTCCTCATCGCGCAGGCGAAACCAATCATCTTTGGATTTTATGTCGGCGCGGAATGGCAGATTCGTCTTCTTGCGGTCGGCGATGTAGAAGAGGTAGCCGAGCACTTCGACCGACTTGCGTTGCTGCCCTTCACCAAGTAGCGCACAAACGGGAACGTCGAGAAATTGCCCGAGCAAATCCAGCAGCGCGGATTCAATCGCGGTGACGACGTGAATGGTTGTGCGCAAATCGTAAGTTTGAATCCCGCGTCCGCCGGCATCGCGGTCGGCAAATTGCGCGCGAACGGAATTCAGAATGGAGTTGTAATCGCCAATGGATTTGCCGATGACGAGCGGCTTCGATTCTTCGAGTGTTTGCCGGATTTTTTCGCCGCCCGGAACTTCGCCGACGCCGGTGCGGCCGGAATTATCTTTCAGGACGATAACATTGCGCGTGAAAAACGGGCCATGCGCGCCGCTTAAATTGAGTAGCATGGAATCTTGCCCTGCGACGGGAATGACGAGCATTTCGCTGACGGTTGGCGTATTTGATGATTTGGCGCTCATGTCAATTTCAATTCGAGCCGTTTGATTTCGCCGACGACAAAAACGTAAAAGAAAATCGCGGCGAGCGCCATCGCGCCGACGTAAATGAGCGCGGCATCAAAATTGCCGCTCCATTTGACGAGGTAGCCGATGGTGATTCCGGTCGTGAGTGCGGCGGTATTTCCGAACGTGTTGAACAAACCGCCGCTCAAGCCGGTGATTTCTTTAGGCGACGTGTCGGACACGACCGTCCAGCCGAGCGCGCCCATGCCTTTGCCAAAAAACGCGACGCACATGATGGCGACGATGATTGCATTTGCGCCGACGGGAACGTAATTGCAAATAATCATCGAGCAGGACAGTAACATTCCCAGAACGATGGGCAATTTTCGCGCGAACGTGAGCGAGACGCCGCGCTTCAACAGCAAATCCGAAACTCTGCCGCCCAAAATTCCGCCGACGCATCCGCACAACGCGGGCAACGCGACGGCGAAACCGGCTTTGACGACGGACATGCCGCGATGTTGGAGATATTCTGGAAACGTCTGGATGAAAAAATACGTCAGCGTCGTGATGCAGAATTGCCCGAGATAAACGCCGACGAGCATCCGGCTGCGGAGCAATTGCTGCACGTGCGACCATTTGACGTTGAAGCGCGCGCCCGTCTTCGCGCCCATGTCCATGTTCACGAGGCCGCCGCCGCGTTCGATGTGTTGCAATTCCGATTCGCTGACGACCGGATGGTTTTTCGGCGCGTGCATGAATTTGAACCAAAGTGGCGTCAGCAAAATTCCCAGTGCGCCCATCGTCCAAAAAACATAGCGCCAGCCGAGTTCACCGGTCATCCAGCCTACGAACGGTCCGAACAGCACGAGGCAAAAATATTGCGATGAATTAAAAATGGCCGACGCCGTGCCGCGTTCGCTCGTCGGAAACCACGCTGCGACGAATCTTCCATTGCCGGGAAATGTCGGCGCCAGAGCGAATCCTGCCAGCAACAACAGAGCGAACAATCCGATGAATGCCGCGAGGCCGTGCAAAAATCCGACGAAGCCCATCAGGAAAAAGAGTAGCGACCAGAAAAGAATTGCCACGCCATAAACGCGCTTGGAGCCGAACCGGTCGAGCAGCCAGCCGCAGGGAATTTGCGCGGCGACATACGACCAGCCCCACGCCGTAATCAAATAACCCATCCAAATCGAGTTCAGCCCCAAATCGTCCGAGATGTTTCCTTTGACCTGCCCCAAAATCGCGCGGTCGGCGTAATTCACCGTGCTCGCAAAAAAAAGCATCGCCACGATGAAGTAGCGAACGTGGCTCTTCGGGATTTCCGGAGCATCAGACATCGGCTTTGGTGAGCTGATTATCCACCAATCGCCAAAGGTTTCGAGAATTTTTATTTTGCAATTCCGGCGGAAGCGCGGCGCTGGGAAAATTTTGGAAACAAACTGGACGCGCAAATCGTTTGATAGCGTAAGCACCGACCGACGTCGTGCGCGAATCGGTCGTCGCCGGATACGGCCCGCCGTGTTGCATCGAAGCGCAAACTTCCACGCCGGTCGGAAACTGGTTGAAGACGAGGCGACCAGCCTTTTGACGGAGAATGGCAATGAGATTTTTGTGCTGAACCAAATCTTCATCCGTTCCGTGAATGGTCGCGGTCAATTGCCCGTGCAGGCCGCGCGCAATTTGTTCCAATTCTTCCGTTGAGCCGCAACTCACCAAGACCGTGGATGGACCAAAAACTTCTTCGCTCAAAGCGGTTTGCTGCTGAAAAGTTTTTGCATCCGTCGCGAAGACAATTGCCGATGCGCGCTCTTTTACTTCGGCCGAAGATTTTCCGGCGACGCTCACGCCGGAAATTTTTTGAAATTGTTGTGTCCCCTTTTCAAATCGCTCGTGAATTCCTTTGTGCAACATCACGCCCGGCGCGACAGCATTTGCCAATTGTCCGGCGCGCTCGATAAATGCGCGCCAGTTCTCATCCTTTCGGCCAAACACCAATCCCGGATTCACGCAAAATTGGCCGACGCCCATCGTGACCGATTGCAAAAGTCCTTCCGCGATTGCGTTGCCATTTTTCTTCAAAGCGTTTGGCAAAATGAAAACCGGATTCGTGCTGCCCATTTCTGCGTAAACTGGAATTGGTTCCGGTCGCGTCGCCGCTGCGTCGAACAATGCGCGCCCGCCTTGCAGCGAGCCGGTGAAGCCAACAGCTTTTGTCGCGGGATGCCTTACCAAATGCAAACTGATTTCGTTCGCGCCATGAACCATCGAGAAAACTCCGTTTGGTATTTTCGTCGCTTCGGCGGCAGCGAGAATGGCGCGCGCGACCATTTCACTCGTTCCCGGATGCGCCGGATGCGCTTTAACGATGACCGGACAACCTGCAGCCAGCGTAGATGCCGTGTCGCCACCCGCGACGGAATACGCCAGCGGAAAATTGCTTGCGCCAAACACGACGACTGGCCCGAGCGGAATTAACATTCGCCGCAAATCCGGTTTCGGCTGCGGCTTACGGTCGGGAATCGCGCGGTCAATCGTCGCTTCGAGCCATGAACCTTCGCGAACGATTTCCGCGAACATCTTCAATTGATTGACCGTGCGCGAGCATTCGCCAATCAGCCGCTGTTCGGGCAACGCCGTTTCCAAATTGGCGCGCTCAATCAAATCGCCACCGAGCTTCAAAATTTCTTCCGCGCATTTATTCAAGAATTCTGCGATTCGTTCCGGCGGCAGCGCGCGATATTCTTCAAACGCTTTTTCAGCGAGTTTCAACGCTTCGTCGGCTTCGGCAAAAGTTGCTTCGAAAAAATGCGGCGACAATTTATCGCCGGTTGTCGCATTGAACGCCGAAAATGTCTTTGCGTTCGCCGACGCAACGGCTTTGCCGCCAATGATATTTTTTCCGTGCAAGTCCATAAATAATTTTGGAAACAATCCAACTTGTTGCACGAATAATCAAGATTTCCTTCGCGGCTATTTTGGGATAATCTCGGCGAATGAATGTCGTCCGCCATACCGACGCGAATTTTGCCGCGAAAATCCGCGAAATTACCGTTGCGAGCAGTTTGTTCGACGCCGAAATCGAGCAGCGCACGCGTGACATTCTTGATTTTGTGCGCATTTGCGGCGACGACGCGTTATTGGAACTCACGGAACGGTTCGATGGCGCAAAACTTTCCGTGGAGCAATTGGCTGTGACACAAGCTGAGTTAATGGCTGCGTCACTCAAAGCCGATGAATCATTGCGCAAAGCCGTTGCCGAAGCAGAGAAAAATATCGCCGCGTTTGCCAAAAAATCGCTGCGGCGCAATTGGCAGGTGAAAAATTCGCACGGCGCCAGCGTCGGCGAAAAGTTTGACGCGTTTCAGCGCGCTGGCATTTACATTCCCGGCGGCACCGCGCCGCTTGTTTCGTGGTCGTTGATGACAATTACGCTCGCCAAAGTCGCCGGTTGCAAAGAAATCGTTGTGACCACGCCGTGCGGCAAAAATGGCGGAATCAATTCCGCACTGCTTTTTGCCGCGCGAACTGCTGGCGCAACGGAAATTTATCGCGTCGGCGGCGCGCAAGCGATTGCGGCGATGGCTTACGGCACGAACACAATTCGTCGCGTGCAGAAAATTTTCGGGCCGGGCAACGCTTACGTTGTCGCGGCCAAACGATTGCTCGTCGGCCATGTCGCGATTGATTTATTGCCTGGCCCGAGTGAAGTGTTGGTGCTTGCGGACGAAACGGCAAATCCAAAATTCGCCGCTGCTGATTTGCTGGCACAGGCCGAGCATGGCTCTGGTCACGAACGCGTTTGGCTGGTAACAACGTCGCCAAAAATTTTGAAAGCGGTTGAAAATGAAATTGCGAAGCAATTGCCAAAACTCGCTCGCCGTGAATTTATTTCTCGCGCACTGCAAAACAACGGCTGGCTGATTCAAGTAAAGTCGCTCGACGATGCGATTGCGCTGACGAATCAACTTGCGCCGGAGCATTGCGAAGTGATGACAAAAAACGCGCGCAAAGTTTCAGAAAAAATTCTGACGGCGGGCGCGATTTTTCTCGGCGTATTTTCGCCGACGGTTTTGGGCGATTACGTTGCCGGGCCGAGTCACACGCTGCCGACTGGCGGCGCGGGGGCATCGTTTGCCGGCTTGACCGTTGACCAATTTCAACGTCGCACGAGCGTGGTGGAATATAATCAGGCGTCGCTGAAGAAAGCTTTGTCCGCCGTAAAAAAATTCGCGGAGATTGAAGGTTTGGACGCGCATGGTCGTTCCGCTGAAATTCGTTCTGCGAAATGAACCCGAAAAATTTAATCCGCCCGCTCGTGCGCGAGTTGCATCCTTACGTTTACGGCGAGCAGCCAAAAATCAAAGGACTGATCAAACTCAACACGAACGAGAATCCATATTCGCCGTCGCCAAAAGTTTTGGCAGCAATCAAGAAAGCGACGGACGCACGGCTACGGCTATATCCAAGCCCGACGGCACAGGCATTGCGGGAAAAGCTGGCGAGACTGCACGGCTGCCACGCAGACAACATCATCGTTGGCAACGGCTCGGATGAATTACTGGCGCTGGCGGTGCGCGCGTTCGTGGAGCCGGGTCCAAAGTCCAAAGTCCAAAGTCCAAAGTCGCTAGTGCAGTATTTAACGCCGAGCTATTCCCTGTATCCGGTGCTGGCGGACATTCACGGCGCGGCGAAAAATGCGGTGCCGCTTAAATCGGATTTCAGTTTGCCGACGATTGAAGAATTGAAGCGCGGCAAGAAATGGAATTTTAACGCGGCGCTGACGTTAGTCACGACGCCGAATGCGCCGAGCGGGCGCGGTTACAAGACTTCGGAATTGGAAAAAGTTTGTCGCGCGCAAAAAGGCATCGTGATTTTGGATGAAGCTTATGTGGATTTTGCGAAGGAAAATGCGCTGAAGCTGGCGTTGAAATATCCGCACGTCATGGTTGCGCGGACGTTTTCGAAGGCGTATTCGCTTTGCTTTCAACGCGTCGGTTATTTTGTTGGAAACGCGGAATTGATTTCCGCGCTGCACAAAATCCGCGACAGTTACAACGTCAACGGTCTCGGCCAAATCGCTGCCGAAGCGACGCTGGACGATTTGGATTATTACCGCGCGAATTTCTGGAAAATTATTTTCACGCGGGAAAAATTGAGCGGCGAATTGACGAAGCTGGGCTTCCGTGTTTTCACAAGCGAAACAAATTTCATTTTGGTGCAGCCGCCAAAATTTTCGGCGAAAGACTGGCAGCAAAAATTACGCGCGAAGAAAATTCTCGTCCGCTGGTTTCCATTTCCTGAAGTAAAAAAATATTTGCGGATTACAATCGGAACGCAAGCGGAAGCGAATCAATTGGTCAACGTTGCAGAAGAAATTTTGAAATTTTAATTTCCCGAAACGTCCAAGCTCGAGATTTCGCCATCTTCGCATTCAACGGTAATTTCCATCGGGCGACAGCAAATTTCGCAGTCGGTCGTGAACCGTTGCCGCGCGATGCTCGTGTCCACCGCAATCTCAAACGACTGTCCACAAAAGGGGCATTGAATGGTTTCAAAATTTTCCATCGCCAAAATTTGAATTGCTTAAAACATAAAAACAATCGCATTTTCCCCGACATTTTACAGTTCCGATTTTGCAATGTGGGGTGTTGCCCTAATTCGTTGGTCATTTGGCATTTAGGGTGCAGCAGTTGCTTTCTCCGCCATCGGACTTATTTTAAATTATGGCCGGTTTGTTGCATGTGCTGGTCGTCGAGGATTCTGAAAATGACACCTCGCTGTTGTTGGAGGAATTGCGGCAGAAAGGTTACACGCCCGTTCACGAGCGCGTCGAGCACGCTGCCGCCATGACTTCGGCGCTCGAACGGCGCAATTGGGACGTCGTGGTCTCCGATTATGTGATGCCGGAATTCAGCGGGCCGAACGCGTTGAAATTGCTTCGCGAAAAGAAAATGGATTTGCCCTTCATCGTTGTCTCCGGCACTTACGGCGAAGAAGCTGCGGTGGACATGATGAAAGCCGGCGCCAACGATTACATCGTCAAAGGAAATCTCTCACGCCTCACGCCGGCCATTGAACGTGAAATCGAAGCCGCCAAAAATCGCAAAGCCCGCGCGCACGCGGAAAATTCAATGCGCCATCTCGCGGCCATCGTCAAATCCACAGACGATGCGATTTACAGTTTGCATTTGGACGGCAGCGTTGCCAGTTGGAATCATGCGGCAGAAAAAATTTTCGGCTATCGCGCGGAAGAAATTATCGGCCGCTCAATTTCATTATTGTTTCCATTCGACCGTCGCGACGAATTGATTGACAACATGCAAATCATCCGACGCGGCGAATCGGTCGGGCGCTACGAAACCTTGCGCGTGCGTAAAGACGGACAATTCATTCCCGTTTCACAAACCGTTTCGCCAATTAAAGACGAACTTGAAAAAATTATCGGCGCTTCGGCAATCGCGCGCGACATTTCGGCGCGCAAACGCGAAGAGCGCGAGCGCACGGAATTGGTCCAGGAACTCACCGACGCGCTGAAGCAGGTCAAGACGTTGTCCGGCCTGCTTCCCATTTGTGCCACATGCAAACGCATCCGCGACGATCGCGGCTACTGGCAATTGCTGGAGAGCTACATCGGCTCGCACACGAATGCGACTTTGACACATGGGATTTGTCCGGAATGTCTGAAAAAATTCAAGGACGAGAATAAAATGGAAAAGGCGAAAGCCGCTTAACTGTCGTTCCTGTTTTCCGATTTGCCCTTCGCGCAAAATTCAGAGATACTATTCTTCCGTTTTCACGGGCAAATATGAAACCCCAAGTCGAAATTTACGACACGACCCTGCGCGACGGTTCGCAGGGCGAAGGCATCAATTTCTCGGCGATGGATAAAATCCGGATTGCCGAGAAACTCGACGCTTTCGGGGTTCATTACATCGAAGGTGGCTGGCCCGGCAGCAATCCGAAAGATTTGGAATTTTTCAAGCAGGCCGCGAAGCGCAAATGGAAGAACGCGCAAATTGCCGCATTCAGCATGACGCGTCGCAAAGGCATGGCCGTGGAGAATGACGATTTGATGCGGCTCATTCTCGAAGCGAAAACGCCCGTCGTCACAATTGTCGGCAAAACGTGGCTGCTGCACGTCACGGAAGTGTTGCGCGCGAAGCCGGATGAAAATCTTGCGATGATTGGCGACACTGTGAAATTTTTAAAAGACCACGGCAAACGCGTCATTTACGACGCCGAGCATTCTTTCGACGGATTTGCCGACGAACCGGACTATGCGCTCGCCACGTGGCAAGCCGCGGAAAAAGCCGGCGCGGATTGCATCGTGCTTTGCGACACGAACGGCGGACGTTTGCCGAAAGAAGTTGCGAAGGTTACGGCCTTTGCGAAATCAAAATTGAATTGCGCCGTCGGCATTCACACGCACAACGATTGCGGATTTGGCGTCGCCAACGCGATTGCCGCCGTCGAAGCCGGCGCGATGCAAGTGCAAGGCACGATTAATGGCTACGGCGAACGCACGGGCAATTGCGACCTCATCAGCGTCATTCCGACGCTCGAATTGAAAATGAATTTACGCTGCGTGCCGACTAAATCGTTGCCGAAGCTCAAGGAACTTTCCGAATTCGTCAACGAAGTTGCCAATGTGCGTCACAACACGCGCGCGCCGTGGGTCGGCCAGACGGCGTTTGCGCACAAGGGCGGTATGCACGTCCACGCCATCGAACGCGTCGCGCGCAGTTACGAACACGTGAATCCAGAAAGCATCGGCAATTTTCGCCGCGTGCTCGTGAGCGACATGTCCGGTCGCACGAACATTTTGATGAAGGCGAAGGAACTTGGCTTCAAGCTTTCGCCCGAAGCGCCCGAGACGCGCGAAATCACTTCGCACGTGAAACAATTGGAATCGCAAGGCTACGAATACGAAGCGGCGGAAGGCTCGCTCGCATTGCTTATCGTGAAAGCAATGAAACATCGCGAATCGCCATTCGCGGTCGAGACGTATCATGTTTCCATGCGGCGCGATGCGAAGGAATCTATCTGCGAAGCGACCGTCAAAGTGCGCGTGAAAGGCAAAACGCATCAAACCGTTGCCGAAGGCGACGGCCCGGTGAACGCGCTTGACGGCGCGTTGCGACTCGCACTCGTGAAATTTTTTCCGAAATTGAAAAGCATCGCGCTCACCGATTACAAAGTGCGTATTTTAGATTCTTCAACCGGCACAGCGGCCAAAACGCGTGTGCTCATCGAGTCGAGTGATGGCCACCGCGAATGGGGCACCGTGGGCGTGAATGAAAATATCATCGAAGCCAGCTTGCAGGCGCTCGTGGACAGCATGGAATTCGCGTTGTTGAAAAAATGAGCGAGATTCCAAAAGCTTACGAGCCGCAAGCGGTCGAAGAGAAATGGTATCAATTCTGGCTCGACGGAAAATTTTTCACCGCCGACCCGAAATCGCCCAAGCCCGCGTATTCCATCGTCATCCCGCCGCCGAACGTCACCGGCGTGCTCACGATGGGCCACGTCCTCAACAACACGATTCAGGACATCCTCGCCCGCAAAGCGCGTATGGACGGCAAGGAAGTTCTCTGGTTACCGGGCACCGACCACGCCGGCATCGCCACGCAGACGGTCGTCGAGCGCACGTTGAAAAAATCCGGCGAAATCCGGCATCGCGATGATTTGGGTCGCGAGAAATTTCTCGAACGCGTCTGGCAATGGAAGGAAAAACATGGCGGCATCATCATCCAGCAATTGAAAAAGCTCGGTGCGTCGTGCGACTGGACGCGTGAACGCTTCACGATGGACGAAAATTATTCGCGTTGCGTGCAAAAAGTTTTCGTCGAGCTTTACAAAAAAGGGCTCATCTATCGCGGCAAACGCATGGTGAATTGGTGTCCGGCGACGCAAACCGCGCTTTCGGATGAAGAAGTCATCATGAAAGAGCAAAAGGGCGCGCTTTATTATTTCAAAGTGGAGATTGCAGAAATTCCCGGAACTTTTCTGGCGATTGCCACGACGCGACCGGAAACAATTCCCGGCGATACTGCCGTCGCGGTAAATCCAAAAGACCCGCGCTACGCGCATCTTATCGGCAAACATGTGGTGCGTCCGTTGCCGGCGGAATTGCCGCGCGAACAAAAATTGATTCCGATTATCGGCGATGAGCACGTGGATTTTGAATTTGGGACGGGCGTTTTGAAGGTGACGCCCGCACACGACAAAGCGGACTACGAAATTTATCAGCGACAATCAGCTGCGCATTACAAATTCATCGTTGCATCAGTCGAGAAAAAACAGACAAAACAAATCGCTAAACTGCTCGAACCGATTGAAGTTATTGCTGCTGATGGTCGCATGACTGATTTGGCTGGAATTGACTTAAAAGGCCTTGACCGCTTCAAAGCACGCAAAATTGCTGCTGAAAAACTTGCCGAATTTGGCGTGTTAGAAAAAGAAGAGCCATACACAAACAATGTTGGTTTCAGTGAGCGTGCGGATGTCCCAATCGAGCCGCGATTAAGTGAGCAATGGTTCTTAAAATATCCAAGTGCAGAAAAAGCACGTGATGTCGTAGCCAAGGGTGAAATGAAATTTCATCCCGAGCGCTGGGCAAAAGTTTATGACCATTGGATGGCCGGTTTGCAGGACTGGTGCATCAGCCGTCAACTTTGGTGGGGACATCGAATTCCTGTTTGGAGTGAAACTGAAAACACAACAGCTAGAAAAATTTACGAGCTATTATTTAGTGCGTTCACTCAAGGCGTGCATGATTTTGACAAAAATGGTGCTTCAATTGAAATTAACGGGCGGTGCTTTCCTTCCGACCTTTCGGCAATAAAAAAAGAATTAAATTCGCAAGATTCAGTATTGGATCTAAATCAAGAACTCAAAATTTCGGTTTGCACAATTAATTCAGCAATCATCAGCAATCTCACGAATTTATTTGGCTTCATCCAAGACCCCGACGTGCTCGATACGTGGTTCAGTTCGTGGCTGTGGCCGTTTGCGACGATGGGCTGGCCGGAGCAGACCGAGACGTTGAAGAAATTTTATCCGACCACCGACCTCGTCACCGGGCCGGACATCATTTTCTTCTGGGTCGCGCGCATGATCATGGCCGGCTACGAGTTCATGGGCGAGCTGCCGTTCCAGAATGTTTATTTCACCGGCATCATCCGCGACAAGCAGGGGCGCAAGATGTCCAAGAGCCTCGGCAATTCGCCCGACCCGCTCGACCTCATCGCGAAATATGGCGCGGATGCGTTGCGCTTCGGCGTGATGCGCGCCGCGCCGCTCGGCCAGGACATTTTGTTCGACGAGCAAAACGTCGAACTTGGCAGAAATTTCTGCAATAAACTCTGGAACGCTTGCCGCTTCCGCCAAATGGTCGGCAGCGCCGACTTGCCAATTCAAGGTGAGATTGATCCAAAACTTTTGACGAGTGACGACAAATGGATTTTGTTGAAACTCGATGCTGCGATTCGAGAAATGAATTCTGCGTTTGCCGATTACAAATTCAGTGATGCCACGGCAACGCTTTACCGATTTTTCTGGAGCGAATATTGCGATTGGTATGTCGAGGCGAGCAAAGCCATTTTATCTGGTAGCAGCCGAGGTAACGAGGCTCAAACTGAAAAATCCGAAATTGATCAGAGACTCCTCACGTCGTCTCCTACAAATTCAGAAGCGCAAAAAGCCAATACACTCGCGGTGATTGATTTTGTTTTGTCGCACACGCTGCGATTGTTTCATCCGTTCCTGCCGTTCATCACCGAGGAGTTATGGCATGGCATGGGTTTCAGCGCCGACATGCCGGACAATCAAGGCGGCAAGACCATCATGTTCGCGCCGTGGCCGAAGCCACTCGATGACGATTTGAAATTGCATTACGGTTTGAGTGCGCGTGACGAGAAATTTATCGAGTCGCGAAATGAATTTATCGCGCAAGGGCGCAATTTGCGTCGCAACGCCAATCTTCCGGCGAACAAAAAAGTAAAATTCATTTTCAAGCCCGCTGGAAAAACTTCGGCAACAGACGTGGAAGTTTTGAAATTATTGTTGAACGCCGAAGCGGTGGAAATGAATTCAAATTTCCAGCC
>JAJPKI010000324.1 GCA_021323835.1 Verrucomicrobiota bacterium
ATAACGGCCGGAACGACTAAATCGTTCCGGCCAATTTAAAAGCGACCTTCGCGCTCCTTCAATTGCGCGAGCGTCCAATTATATTCCGCCGCGAGTTGCTCCACGACATGAACCGGCAGCCGGATGGTCTTCGATTGATTTGCCAGCGCGCGCATGATGGATTGCTTAATCCACCACGCCGCATAAGTCGAAAGTTTGGCGCCCTTTCTTATGTCAAAGCGATTCACACCTTTCATCAACCCGATGTTGCCCTCGTTGATGAGGTCCAACAACGGCACACCCAATCCTTCATATTCGCGCGCAATTTTTACCACCAGACGTAGATTGGCAGTAATCATTTGCTCGCGTGCTTTCTTGTCGCCGCGTTTGATTCGTCGAGCGAGCGCAATTTCCTCTTCCGGCGTCAGCAATTTCACGCGGCCGATTTCGTTGAGATAAAGTTGATAGGAATCGTGCGAGGATTCCGCGGACGCAACTTCGGCGCCAGTTGGTTCCGCAACAGCGCGGTTGATTTCTGGTGGCGACGAAGTTTTCAGGCGTCGCGAAAAGCGCGGCGCGGCAAAACGCGAGCGAGTGAGTTTTGCGGTTTTGAATCGAAAAATTCGGTTGTGAGTTTTCATTTTAATTCCTTTCAGGATTCACAGCCAACTCTTCCGGCGTTACCACCAGGTCGAGTTTTTCAGTGTGACGAACGACGATGATTTGTGATGGAATGCCAATGACGTCAGCAACAAGGTGACGGCGCAATTCATCAATTCCAGAAACAGGTTCACCCGCAAACGCGACGATGACATCGCCTTCGCGCAATCCAGTGCGGCTTGCAGGACTGTCGGTTTCAATGCCCGTGACAAGCACGCCTTCGGTCGTTGGCAAATGATGAAAGCGAACGACGCGCGTATGAATCGGCACATTCTGTCCGATAACACCAATCCAACTGCGGCGAATATGTCCTTCTTTAATCAGCCATGCGGCGACAAATTCCGCCGTGTTGCTGGCGATGGCAAAACAGATTCCCTGCGCCGGCAAAATAATTGCCGTGTTCACGCCGATGACTTCGCCGCGTGAATTGACAAGCGGTCCGCCAGAATTTCCCGGATTCAAAGCCGCGTCGGTTTGAATGACATCTTCAATCAACCGTCCGGTGCGCGAGCGCATCGAACGACCCAGCGCGCTCACGACGCCGGCAGTGACCGTGTGTTGAAATCCAAATGGACTTCCAATGGCCACGGCAATTTGCCCGGCGCGAATGGATTTTGAATTGCCCAATTTCGCGTAAGGAAGTTGCGACGCGTTGATGCGAATGACGGCTAAATCCGATTCCAGATCGTCACCAATCTGTTCGGCGGCAAAGACATGGCCGTCAGCCAATGTGACTTCCAATTTGTCCGCGCCATGAACGACGTGGCTGTTGGTCAAAATGTAACCGTCTGGCGCGACGATGAAACCTGAACCGCTGCCGCCGGATTCGGGCTCACGCCGTCCATCGCGTTTTCCTTTTTGAACACGAATGTTCACGACGGCAGGGCCAACGGTTTCAACAACGCGCGTGACCGTTTTAGAATAGCTGTCGAGCAATTCGCCATCGCCTGGCGGTGGTTGAATTGACGGTTCGGCGACAACGGAATCGGTTTCGCTCAATGCGCGAGCCAATTTTGCCGGCCTACGTCCCTGAAATTTATCTGGAATTTTCATGTTTTGTTTTCAATTGATGGTTTGCGCTGGCACAACAAGTTTTTCCAATCTGGAAAAAATCTGTCGTTTGCCGATTGCGCCAACGGTTTTGTCTTTCACTTCACCGCCGGCGAAATACAGCAATGTGGGAATGGACTGGATGCCAAATCGCGCAGCCAGCGCGGGATTTTCATCCACATTCACTTTGGTAACTTTGACGCCGGTTTGTTCACTGGCGATTTCTTCGAGCGCAGGCGCGAGCATTTTGCATGGACCGCACCAATCCGCCCAAAAATCCACCACCACGGGTTTGTCGGATTGCAGAACTTCGCTCTCGAAATTCGTTTCATTGATTTCAATGGTCGTTTTCATTTTTTAATTTTGATTTCCTTTCTTTCGCAATTTTTGTCCGTTAGCGCATTCCGCCAGAAATTAAGAGTGTCTCGCCGGTGACCCAGCCGGCATCGTCCGAGGCAAAGAACGCAGCAACTTTTCCGATGTCCTGCGGCTGGCCGATGCGTCCAAGCGGCGTCTGCGAAACGACCTGTTTGGGAAACTCACTTTCCATAAAACCGGCAGCATGGACGCCTTCGGTTTCAATCATTCCAGGATTGATGGAGTTGACCCGGATTTTTTTTGCGCCAAGTTCTTTCGCAAGCGATTTTGTCACCGCGTCCACGGCGCCTTTCGTTGCGCTGTAGACCGAAGCGTTTGGCAATGGACTTTCACCAACGACGGAACTGACGTTGATGACGCTCCCGCCATCAGCGGGAAAATATTTCAACGCTTCTTGCGTCGTGAGAATCAGGCCAAGCACATTCAAATTAAATTGCTTGTGGAAATGCTCTTCGGTGATTTGTTCGAGCGGACCGAATTCGTAAATGCCCGCGTTATTCACCAAAACGTCGAGCTTGCCGTAACTTTTCTTCGTTTCGGCAAATAAACGGTCAATGTCTGCTTTTTTTGAAACGTCGCCTTGAACTGCGATTGCCCGGCCGCCTGCACCCGTAATTTCGGTGACGACTTTATCCGCGCCGGATTTGCTCGACGCGTAATTGACCACGACCGATGCGCCTTCCGCTGCCAGATGTTTTGCAATGGACGCGCCGATGCCTTTGGATGCGCCTGTGACGACTGCGACCTTGCCTGCTAATTTGTGTTCGTTGTTATTGCTCATATGTTTTTCTTTTTTGTGTTGTTTTATTTGTTACTAATTTAGTAACAATAAAGGATAAAATTTTTACTTTTTCTTCACATCGGAAACAATCTGCGCCAAGCTGATTTCAGCCAGACTTGCCTCCATTGCTTTCTGAGTCTTTGCCAAAGCCTTTTCTAGTGCAGTCTTGATGTGGCAGCTTACGAAACACTCTTTTTGCTCGGAATAACTGTGGATAGCAAATGCCTTTGGTGCATCTACCGCTTTGTAAACATCCAGCAGAGAAATGTTTTTCGCATTTTTGGCGAGCCAACATGCTCCAGTTTTTCCGGTCGTCGTCTCGACCAAGCCGGCTTTTGATAATTTTGACAGCGTCCGCCGCACAAAACTCGGACTGGTATTCACACTTTGGGCCAATCGCCCGGACGTGACACCTTCCTGGTCACACCCGCAGGCCAGCCCGGCCAAGATATGAACCGCTATCGAGAACTGAATGTTGTTCGCCATAACTGTTACTACAATAGTCACAGAATAAAATTGCGCAAGTAAAATTTCGAATTATTTTTCTACGGTCTGTTGCGGAATCGGAAGAGCGTTGAAAATACTGGTGGCGCCCGCGGCAATTACACGTTCATCGGCACCAACACCGTCACCCCGGGGCGACGCCCAACGGTTCTATATCTTCTCCAATAGCAACGGCGGCACATCAGTGCCGTAAGGTGGTTTGGAAATGAAAATCGGCCGGAACGACCAAATCGTTCAGGCGGTTTTAAACTTCGGTAAATAGATAAGGAGTGTGAGTTTCAGTTTAGACAAAGCGGGGAAATGAATGTCACATCTTCGTTACGCCGACCTGGGAGGCTTTCAAAAAGGAAAAATTTCAAAGGATTCTCTTGTATTTGTTGTTTTTCCGACGTTTGCGCAAAGTGAGTGCGCTTGTCTGATTTCTGAAAGTCGGAATTGAACGGTTACTTTAGTCTCGCAGCCGCATGAATTTAAATTCTTTCAGTTGCAAAGCGGTTTTCTTTTTGATTCTCATGGCAACAGGTTTATTGCAGGCGCAAACTTTTAATTACAATCCGGATGATTTATTGATTTGTTTCAGAAACACCAACAGCGCGGTAAATGATTTGGTGGTGGATGCAGGGCCGATTTCGACTTTCACGAGTCTTACCATTGGACAAAAAATTACCATAACACAATTCACCGGTTCACAACTTGCATCCATCGGCACCAATGGCCTCGCGTGGTCAGCATTTGCATGTGATAACAATTCACCGGTGGACGAAAACCTTTGGATCACGCGGCCTCGCACAAGTTACAATACGCAAACGACGCCGTGGACTGCGGGAAATATTTTTGCGCAAGCTCCGGCCGCGAGCAAAATAGATTCTGTTGGCAATGATGCCATCACGATTGGTGCGAGTCTGCCTGCAAGCGGGAATAACACGACTACCGCCTTGGTCGAACCGGAAAGCGGTCACAAGCAGCAGGACAACGGCTGTTATGCATTTTACGTCGGCTCGCTCGGAAATTTTGGCGGCAGTTTTCAAGGCAACATCGAGCAAAACACGGCGAACAATTTCACCACAAGCAGCCAAAATGTTCGCGCTGATTTTTATCAATTGCTTTCCACGAACACATCTGTTCCGGCGAAATTCCTTGGCTACTTTGAATTCTATACCAACGGCGTGCTGGTTTATACGGCCGGGCCGTCACCGACGGTTGTAACTGCGGCAGTCATCACTGGAATTTCGCGGCACGGAACCACAAACACCATTTCATTCACCACCGGTTCGAGCGGCACTTACAGTTTGCGTGGAACTAACGTTTTATCCGCTTCGCGCACAAATTGGCCGGTCATTTTATCAACGAATGGAACCGGTTCAACCATCACGCTGACGGACATCGCAACGAATGCCGTAAAATATTACACCATCAGCGCACAATAAATTTGGTCGCACAAAATCTTAAAAATTAAAAGGAGTATATGAACTTGAAAAAAATTGCAGTGCTATCGGTCGTAGCCGGTTTACTTGGTGCGGCTGCTGAAGCGCAAACGTTTAATTACAACACCGGTGATTTGCTGCTCGGCTTTCGCACGCCTTCGGCCCCGCAAGACGTGGTTGTGGACATCGGCGCGGCTTCGATTTATTCGAGCACGACGGTTCCCATTACGATTTCGGGAAATTATTTCACGTCGTCGCAATTAAGCACGGCGGGAATTGACATGAACAATTTATTTTTCTCCGTGTTTGCCGATTCGGCGAGCGACGATTTGTGGATTACGCGCATGCGCTCCGACAACAACACGCAAACGACGCCGTGGATTGCCGGAAATATTTTTGCACAAGGCCCGACGGCCGGGCGCATTGAAAGTATTGCCAATGGCGCGATTGATAATTCCGGCAGCACCGGCAGCAGTTCTACGGCCGTGCTTGTTCCCGCCAATTTCAATGCCGGCGGCAGCGACATTTCTTACACCGTTGGCATCGGCGCAAATCGAAATTTTGGAAACACGTTTCAGGGAATTGCAGAAGGCAACACCCAGAGCGGTTTCACGAGCGGTTCCACGTCGTTGATTTTGGACTTGTATGAACTGGACACGGCCCGCGCCGGACAAGCCGGAACGTTCCTCGGCGATTTTGAATTAGCGCCCAACGGCACTTTGACCTTCGACCCCGTTACGGTTCCCGAGCCGACGTCGTGGGCCACGTTCGGCCTCGGCGCGTTGCTGCTGGGTGCCGTCCGTAAATTTCGTCGCAAGCAATAAATAAATTTGTAAACCAACCATCAACATCACAAACGACACCATGAAAAAATTACTGACCCTCGCACTGTTCGGCGGACTGTTTGCCGCCACCACCTTGCAAGCGCAGGTGAACATTTACATCAGCGGCTCGACAGCATTCCGCGCGAATGCCTGGCGTGCCATCACCAATTTGTATGGCTCCAATCTTACCGGTCAAAATCCCGGTGGCGCCACGGCCAACAATTCCGGAGCCAGCCTGGTGACCTTGACCGGCACTATGCCAATCTTTGGCGGCCAGCAGGTCACCATTTTCTTGAGTTGGAACGGCTCCGCGCAAGGCACGCACAATCTCGTCAATAACGACAACATTTCATTTTTGACGAATGATTTTACCGGAGACATCGCGCAAACAAATCTTATCAGCCACACCGTTGATTTGGCGTTCTCGGACGTTTTCCAAAACACCACGCCATTCACATCAACAACCTTGACCGACACCAATGTTGCCGTCATTCCATTTTGCTGGGTGCGTAGTGCAGGCGCGCCGACGAACCTCGTCAATATCACCATTCAACAGCTTCAAGAATGCTGGAGCGTTGGCACCATTCCGCTTTCCTATTTCACCGGCAACACCAACGACGGCTCCACCAATATTTTCTTCACCGGTCGCAATAAAGATTCCGGCAGCCGCTTGACCGCCGCTTCTGACGGCCTTGTCATCGGCACGCCATCCATCTTCTGGGTTACCAACAACGGTTCCGCTTTCGTTTGGGCGAAAATGACTGCGAACTTCATTGCCAACGGCGTTAACTATGGACCCGGATTCAGCAGCGGCGGCACGGAAGCCGGCGTGCTTGCGTTGTCCGGCACTGCTACTAACGGTTTCGGTCTGGGCTATGAAGGCTACCCTGACGCCCGCACGGCCGTCATCAACGGCGGACAAATCATCAATTACGACGGCGCAACCCCGCTGGTTTACAGCAACAACGTAGCGCTTCCCGGAAGCATCGGACAACTTCCCAACAGTCCCGACTGGTCGCCCATCATCAATGGCAAATACAGCTTCTGGTCTTATGAACATTTGTTCATGCGTCCCGGATTGTCCGGAAACATTCCGACATTCTGGTCCGCGCTCGCGGGCGGCGTGGACAACGACCTGGCAACAGTCGAGGCAAACGCTTCGAGCTCTACGCCGGTCATTGCCATTCGTTTGTCTGAAATGAAAGTTGCACGTCCGGCGGACGGCGGCCCGATTCATCCGTAATCTTCGGTCCAAATCGCACTCGAGCCGGCGTGGAGCTTTCCACGCCGGCTTTTTGAACAACAAAAATGAAGATGCGCTGGAAAATAATTTTGATTTTTGCTGCGAGTATTTTGCAAATTGCGCGCGCCGGCCAAACTGTCGCGATGTCGCAAACGCCGCCGGCGGAAATCACCTTGAACGGATTGATGACAATTTTCGACGAGAAGCGCGCGCTCTTCAAAATTTGCGAACAAAATTCCAACGCCGAAAAAGATTTGACCCTATCCGAAGGCGAAACGGCGAGCGGCATCGAATTGATTTCCGTGGATCTCACCAACGCGCAAATCAAAGTCAACAATCGCGGCACGCTTCAAGTCATTTCCATTTCCAAAGCGCAGTGGGCTCTTTTTGAACCAGACGTCGTGCCTGATGCATGGGACGCTTACACCGGCGGCGCAAGTAATTATGCCGAAATTGTTCGCTGGCAAAACCGCATGCTTGCCGCCGAAGCGCAAAACAAAAATGAAAATTCACCAGCGTATTCAACGGCTTCTGGTGTTTCCGGCAGTGAGGGCAATTCTTCCGGCAATTCGGACAGTTCCAGTTCGCAAAATCAAATTGCGGGCAGCGCCGATAATTCGACACCCACGCAAGACCCCTGGTGGGTTCGCGGCAGCAAGTTGGTGGAACAGGCGCGCATTCAATCCGCGCAGGACGTGTTGAATGGCACGGCCGACCCGCAACCACTTACGCCTCTTACGCCGCGGAGCACGCCCGCCGCTTTGATTGGTCCCGACCGATTATTTTTTGATCATATGTAAATGCAATTTGCACTTTACATTTTTC
>JAJPKI010000314.1 GCA_021323835.1 Verrucomicrobiota bacterium
AATGATGAATAATCCCGCGACGGAACGGGTCAACGCGCGTTGCGTGGCCCGTGGAATTTCCGCGACCGATTTGCCGACACCCAATCCGCCGATACAACATGACGCGCTGGCAAACAAGGCAGGCAAAATACTTTTGGCAAGAATGTTAAGAACGTCCTTGGGCTGGACGGCTCTCGATATTGTGTCCGTAAAAAGAAACAAATCATGCCCGCCTTTTCCCGTCCAGGCCGCAAACAAAAAGCCGCTCGCAAAAGCAACCATGATAAAAAAAATTGTCAGGCAAAACGTGGAAACGGTCGTGGCCAACACCCGCGGCAGCACCAGTTCCAGAAATGGATCGCCTCCCCGCGCTTCCAACGCGCCGACTTCCTCATTGATTTTAAGAACGCCCAATTCAGTCGTCATCGCGCTGCCGCTGCGAACAATCACCACAAGATTAATCAGCATCGGGCCAAGCTCACGCGCCACGACCACCACCAGCAGCGGCCCGATTAATTGCGACTGCCCGGCTTCACCAACCCAAAAGGTCAGTTGCACCACCACGGAAATGCCGACGAATACCGCCAACGCGCTGACAAACCAAAGCGGTTCCACGCCGATGGACAGAACTTGCCGGACAAATGCTTTTCGCACCGGACGCGTCCAGCATTGTGGCTGGATACTAGCGCAAAGAGCAGTTCCAATTACCGCCGCCGTATGGCGCAATTCGTTCCATTGCGCCCAAACTGCCGCGCCCAATCCGCCTACTATGCGCACAAAAGGAGTCGCAATTACATTCGACATTGCTGTTGATTTAGCAAACATGGGCGCCGCCTCTGTCAAGTTAAGGCGCGATTTTGTCGCTCACCCATTGACGCGCCTGATTAAATCCGTCCTTCGTTGAATCGTAAGCTTTCTGAAAGCCACTTTTGACTTCATCCCATGTGGATTCAGTGGCGACTTTTGCTTTTTCAAGCTGCTGGTTCAACTGCGCCACTTGGTCACGCAACGCCTGAAGCTTGGGCTTGGCTTCGGCTTTTACAGCGTCGCTGGACTTGTCAATTTTAGTCGAGAGTTGTTCCAAATCCTTGTTTAGCGCGTCTATTTGAACCTGCATGGCTGTGACAAATTCCGCTTTTTGCGCGAAGGTATAATCTTTCATATCCTGCGCCGCCTGTTTTGTTTCGGTTTGAACCTTGTCCATTTGTTGGGAAGCAGTTTGTTCTTTGCCGCATCCTGCGCCTAAAGCGGCAATGGAAAGAAATGTAAAAAGGAATGTTTGATTATTCATAAGTTTGTTTCGAGTTTTTGATTCTAACATGGGCTGATGCTATGGGAGGAGCCGTTCCCCGGCTATCAGGTGTAACCAGAACGTGCCGATTGCCAATAGAATTGTTTTTTTGTCCGCTCTCATTGATGATGCGCCAGCATGTGACTTTTTGTATGAAATACTGGCGCAACATCCATTCTCGCAATATGAAAGAAAAGTAACTAACAATCGCCAGCGCTTTTGAATGTGCAAAAGCCAATTCTCGCCAGCGCCGGAAACAATTGTCCGACTTGCGGCAATGCTTTTAAAATTCCAGCAACTTCATCGCCAAATGAAGTCAATACTGTTACGCCTGTTTTTCGCCGTTGGTATGCAAGCCGGGTCACCGTGCTGCAAATAAATTTGCGCAAGTTGGATGTTTATTGTCGTTGCCGATAGGCTGCGTTGCGCGCTACCAAAATTTGCTGTCCGTTTTGGTGTCCGTTTTAGACCAGCAAGCTCACAAACCCTTGCTGCACTTGCAGAAAAGAATGGAGCCAGTTGTCGGATTTGAACCGACGACCGACGGTTTACAAAACCGTTGCTCTACCACTGAGCTAAACTGGCCATCGAAGATATTTTATCTGCATCAGCGTATTTGACAAGAATTCAAACCGAACACGGCGCAAGAATCGCGTCGCTCATGCCGTGGACAATTTTTTTGTCGGCGGGAACAATCGTCGCCAAAATACCGCCAAGTTGCGGACGCGACGCATCGCCTTCGCCGCTGACAAAATAATACGGACACAATCGCGCTCTGCCCTTCATCGGCACAATTTCATTCTTTCCGAAATCGAAATAATTTGCTTCAACCAATTTTGGTTTTTCAAATCGCTGCAAAATAAATGGCGTTTTTTCAAAATTGGAAATCGCTTCGTCCACGGCCTTCGCCCAATCTTCTTGCGATAAATCGCTGCCGAGAAAAACGCCGCGCGCGCCCCACGCTTTTTCCGAAAAGCCGGAAATTTTCAAAATCAATTCCCGTTCCTTTTGCGAAAGCGATTTCAATTGCTGCCAATCGGTCAGATTCAACTCTGGAATCGCGCCATGCGGCGGCAATGGCGCCAGGTCAATGAGCCATGTGTAAGGAATTATTTTTTTCAGCCGCGCCAAAAAACTTTCGCCCAATTCCTGCCGCCAAAAATTTTGCAGATTTCGATTCCACAACAGGGCGAACAGCATTTTTTCCTCGAAAATTGACTTCGGCGGCGGCGTCAAACGAATTTTCTTTTCAGCAGCCAATTCAAAAATCTTTTTTGAGTTCGAAACATTCGCCAAATCAAACAATTCAAAAAATCTGTAAACCGCATCGCCCCCGGAAAAGCCTTCAAATTTTGAATTTTGAATTTTGAATTTTGAATTGCCGATTTGCTCAGCAATCCAAACCATTTCCGGCTCGTAAGTTGCGGCCTCTTCGGAAACAACGACATGAATTTGTTTCGCGTCGCCAAAAATACTTTCAAACCCGCGAATCATTCCATCCGCGCCACCGGAAACTTGTTCGCCAGCTTTTGAATAAGTTTGATTCAGCCATGCCGTTAAACCAATTCCGCCCGGAACCGAATCCAATTCCGTGATGCTAAATCCATTTTCCGTCAACAAAATGTCCGGGCGAATCACGCGTGGAAATTCATTTTTGAAAGCCGATGAACGTTGCAATTCAATCAATTCTCGTGGCTTGCCCAAATCCAGCCAGCGCGCGACCCACTCCGGCTGTTTTCCTTCAACCGATTTGCGGTAAAGCAAATTGACTGCGCGATAAAACTGCAGCAGCACGCGTCCAAGCGATTCGATTTCTTTCGCCAGATTTTCACCAAGCGGAAATGGTTCTGGAGAAATGCGCCAGTTGAGTCCGGCGAAAAGTCCGTTCGCAGGAATTTGGTCGCGGATAAATTTCGCGCGTTCAGCGGGAGAAAGATTTTCTGCGCTCACGAAAGTTTTACGTTCGGATTTGTCCGTTGCCGATGACAATCCATTTGTAACTGGTCAATTCGTCCAGACCCATCGGGCCGCGCGCGCCGATTTTATCGGTGCTGATGCCGATTTCCGCGCCCATGCCGAATTCTCCGCCGTCGGTGAACCGCGTCGAAGCGTTCCAATAAACCGTCGCCGAATCCACTTCGGCGAGAAATTTTTTCGCGCGCTCCTCGTTCTTCGTCACGATGCTGTCCGAATGCGCCGAGCCGTAATAATTGATATGACAAATCGCCTGCTCCACGCCGTCCACCACGCGCACGTTCAAAATGTAATCGTTGTATTCGGTGAAAAAATCCTGGTCGGTCGCCGACCGCAATTTTGGGTCTTGAGTTTTGAATTTTGAATTCAAAATTTCGCAGCTTAAATCGTCCACGCGAAGTTCAACGTGCTTTGCAAAAAGTTTTTCTGCAATTGTTGGCAAAAATTCTTTTGCAATTTTTTTGTCCACGAGCAGCGTTTCCATCGCGTTGCAAACGGCGGGACGCTGGACTTTTGCGTTCATCGCAATTTCCTCGGCCATTTTTAAATCCGCGTCGGCGTCCACAAAAACGTGGCAAACGCCTTTGTAATGTTTGATGACCGGAACTTTCGAGCAATCGGCCACCGCGCGAATGAGCCCTTCGCCACCGCGCGGCATGCACAAATCAATGTATTGCGTGAGCGAAAGCAAAATCGGAATCGCTTCGCGGTCGGCGACAGGCACGACTTGAATCGCGTGTTCGGGAAAATTTTTCAGCGTTTTTTTGCCCGCGTTAATCATCGTTTGCGCAACGATTTGATTCGAGTTCAAAGCTTCCTTGCCGCCGCGCAAAATGGTTGCGTTGCCGGACTTGAAGCACAAGCTGGCCGCATCGGCGGTCACGTTCGGACGCGATTCTTAAATGATTATGATGACGCCAGTCGGCGTGG
>JAJPKI010000039.1 GCA_021323835.1 Verrucomicrobiota bacterium
AGAATTTCTTCGTCCTGGTCAACGCATTCTTCCATCGCGGCTTCGAGCAATTGCGCGGCAGCCATCTGGCGGTCGAATTGCTCGGTGCGGCTCATCGCGCGCAATTTGATGTAGCCGCCTTCGAGCCAGCCGAGACTCGCGCGGTCGCAGCGAAAACGCGTAGCGATGCCGTTGCAAAACGCGAGCGCGGCAGGCAGAAATTTCGTCGCGTCGTTGACCGGCACGTTCAAATCCAGAACGGCAGCAAACTTTTCCACATCGCCGCGCGCTTTTTGCGCGGCGAGATTTTGTTGGAATGCGGACGGAACATCGGCAATTAAATTCAAGCGCGTGAGTGTTTCGCGGGCGTCAGTTTCGTTTGAATTTTTCAATTGCGCGGCGAAAATGATTTCATCCGCCGGATTCAAAGTTTTTAGCCGAATCGCAATTGTAAATGCGCCCGCAGCAGCGTCAGTTTGCTCAACAAAATTGCCACCGCTCAAACAACGCTCGGCGATTTGTTCCAGTTGCGACGTGAATTGCGTTCGCACTTTGGAAAGGCCGGAGCCGGAATCCCAATCGCCGATTTTCGCCCATCGTGGCACCTTGCCCGGATTGCCGAGCAACAAAACGGCGATGTCTGCCGATGCCAATTTTGCGGCAGCGTTGACGAAACGCGGCCAGAAATCTTTTGGCGCGCCGGAGAACTGGCGCAGCGCGGACAATTCTTCTAATTCGCTGGAAAAATTTTGTTCCATAATTATTCCGCAATCATTTTGGCGGCGAGGCCGGGACGGATTTTGCCGTCGGCATTTTCAAAAATCGCTTTTACACGAACCAAACCGCTCGCGGCGTCAACGGTCGGCGAAATAAAAGAAATTTTTCCGGAAACCGTTTGGCCGTCGTCGGTTTCAATTTTCACGGCTTCGTCTATTTGCAAATTTCCGGCGAGTTTGCCGTCAATGTGGCCGATGAAATAGCAGCGTGATGTGTCCACGAGGCGCGCGAGCGGCTGATACGGCGCGACGGCGGCGCCGGGCTTGAGCATGATTTCCGTAATGCGACCGGAAAATGGCGCGATAAGCTGGCGATTGGTCAATTGCTGAACGGCAATGCCGTATTCGGCGGCGGCGACTTCGTATTCAGCTTTTGCTTTGGCCAAATCCTGTTCGCTCACGGATTTGGTGGATTCGGAAAGTTGCCGCGTGGAATCGTAGACTTTTTGGTTTTGTTCCATCACCGCTTTGCGGCGCGCGACTTCGAGCGTTTCAAGATTTTTATCCAATTCCAGAATCACGTCGCCTTTTTTCACAGCGTCGCCTTCGTGAAAAAATTGCTGGCTGATGATTCCGGCGTCGGACAAGCCGAGCGTGACATCCGTGAACGGCTCGGTGATGCCGGAAATTTCAATTTGTTCGGCGCGCGCGGAAAAGAGCGCGGCGGCAAAAATCAGCGGTAAAAAAAATTTCATGGCGATGGCGATGGAGTCATGATGGCGTTGGCATTGGCGGCAGCGGGCGGCGGCACTGGCGAAAAATCATTTGCGTTGTGAGGATGCAGAAATTCATCGCTGGCATCTTCCTGACGATAGAGCCATTGCTCGGTTTGCCGGCGTAATTGCTCGCGCGTGATATCAATGCCGCGATTTTTTAAAATCGCGCCGTCGTTCAATTCAATTTCCAGCAACGCGCGGCGGTATTGCGTGAGCGCGCCGGCCAAATCCTGTTCCGAATCGAGCAATTCGGCTTCCGTGTCCAAAACTTTTTGCGCTTCGACGGTGCCGGCTTTGAGCCGCGCCAATTCCGTTTGGAGCAATTCTTTGTTGTAATCCACGACCGTTTGATAACTTTCAATGCTCGTCTGCCATGCGCGCGCTTTTTGGATGGCCATGCTCAAGCTGCCGCCGATTTGCGACTGGATGTATTGCAAGTTCATGTAGGCTTCGTTCCATTCGAGCTTCGCCGCTTTGTAAAGATTGCGGCCTTTGATGTTGCCGGCCAACGGAATTGTCAATTCCAGACCGACCGACCACGACGGAAAATTTTGCGACGCGGCGACGTCCCATGAATCATGCGGCGTCGCGCCGAGACCGTTAAAACCGTAAGCGGCCTTCAAATCCAATTCAGGGAACAATTGATTTTTTGCGTAGCCGAGGCGCACGCGTTCCTGGTCGAATTTTTTTTGCTGAATCAAATAATCGGGATTCAGCAAATATACCTGCACGAAACTGTCCTGATAAGTCGGCGGCGCATTCGTCGTGCGCGGGTCGTCCACGGCGCGGAAAGCGGGATTTTCCGTGCCCGCGCGTTCGAAATCCGGCGCGCGCCCCGTGAGCATTTGCACGTGGCCGAGGGCGTCGTAAAAATTTTGCACGGCGTCATTGCGCTTCGTATTTCGCAAGGCCAGCGCCGATTGCGCTTCCATCACGTCGAGCTGCGCGCCCTGCCCGACTTTCATTTTTTGTTGAGCGTCGCTTAAAACTTCCTGCGCGACGGAAACCGATTGGTCAAAAAAATGAACCTGCTGTTGCGCGAAATATAAATTCCAATACGCGCCCTCCGCCTGATAAATCGTCAACATCAATTTCTGGCGATATTGCTGAAAAGCGATGTCCGAATCCAGCGAAGCCAAACGGCTCGCGGCAAGCCCCGCCGTGAAGCCGCCGCCTTTTAACAACGGTTGCGTGAACGTCGCGCCGACGAAGGTTTGATATTGTTTGATGAAAATATTATTTGTTGAGCTGAAGAAAAACGGAGCCGGATTTACGTTGTTGCCCAAATCGCTCATCGTCGCGCCGAGCCGGATTTTTCCGCCGGTCGGAAGCAAATCTTCAATGCCGCCATCATAAATCGTGTTGCGCTCGGAGAAAAAACTTTGACCGCCTTGCGACGCCGCCTGTTGCGTGTCGTTCGTGCGCTTGTTTGCTTCGCGCGTTATGGACGCTTCGAGATTTGGCTCAAACGCGCCGAGTTCGCCGCGCCATTTGTGCCGCGACGCTTCCGCTTCAAGCATTTGCGCCTGCACGGATTCGTTTTGTTGCAGCACTTCCTGCAAATAATTGTCGAGCGTCAATTCGACAGCCGGCTGACTGTTGGTAAATTGCGCCTGTATTAAAAATGGAGAGCAAAGAATAAATGCGGACAGCAAAACCTTTCCCAATTTGCCGGAAAAATTCAATCGAGCTTCTGACGGATAAAACATTCAGCTTAAAGATATTAAATTGACCTAAGCCGGGCAATTTAATTTATCATTTGCAGCAAAAAATTTATGTTCGCCAACAGGAAATGGCGTTAGCGACTTATCGGCTTTCTTTAAAATAAGAATTAAATAAAATAAATCTTATGCGCAACTGTCCGACAAAAAACCCGACAAAAATTTTTGCCGCGGGAATTTCGTTGCTCGTGCTCGCCGGTTGCAATCGCGACAATGTGAAAGTTTATCATGTCGCCAACGACCAGACGACATCGCAATGGGTAACACAGGTTCAATCGCTTAGGCAATCGGCTTCATCCATGCCGACAAATTCCGCGAACCAAACATTGCCGCCGGGTCATCCGGACATTTCCCGCATGAGCGCAACGGCGCCAGTGGAAAATCAAAATGCAAACTCGGTTGCCAGCTCCATTTGGACGATTCCGCCGGATTGGAAACAATTGCCTTCGTCCGAATTTTTAATCGCGCAATTTTCCATTTCCGACTCCACCGGTGCAAAAGCACAAGTCAACGTCGCGGAATTGAACGGCAACGGGGGCGGTTTGGAAGCGAATGTAAATCGCTGGCGCGGACAATTGGGCTTGCAATCAATCGCAGAAATTTTGACCACCGGATTAAGCCCGACGGATACCAGCGGCGCTCAAGTCGTGGATTTTTCCGGCACAAATTCTCAAACAGGAAAACCGGCGCGGCTTATCGGCGCAATTGTTCCGCAAAGCGGCACGACGTGGTTTTACAAATTGATGGGCGATGAGAAAATTGTTGCGCAGCAAAAAGACGCTTTCTTAAAGTTCGTTCAATCGGCAAAATATCCCGATGCTCGTTAGCCGGTTGCTCAAAATTTTCACGTCGTTGCGTTTGACCGTCGTGCTGCTGGCGTTCGCCATCGTGCTCGTTTTCGTCGGCACGCTCGCGCAAGTGGATGAAGGACTTTATCAGGCGCAATCGCGTTATTTCCGCCAGTGGCTGATTTTCGGCTTCGATTTGTTCGGGCGAAGAATTCCAATTATTTTTCCCGGCGGTTATTTGATTGGAACTTTGCTGTTAATCAATTTGCTCACTGCGCACATTTATCGTTTTCAGTTCACGCGCAAAAAAATCGGCATTTGGCTGACACACATCGGCGTGATTCTTTTGCTCGTCGGCCAACTTGTGACCGACATGCTCGCGCGTGAAATGCAAATGCACTTTGACGAAGGACAAACGCGCAATTATGCCGAAAGCGCAACGGATTACGAATTGATTTTCCAAAACGGCGACGAAGTGACTTCGATTCCGGCGAAATTGTTGAAGCCGGGCGACGAATTAAAAATTGATTCGCTGCCGTTCGCGATTCATGTGAAAGCATTTTGGAAAAATTCAGATTTAAATTATCGCGCGCCGATGGTTCAAAATGGTCCGCCGATGGTGACCAACGGTCTCGCCTTGAATTTTGATTTTTGGCCGACGAACGAAGTGAAAACGATGGACGAACGCAATGTGCCCACGTCTGTCATCGAATTGATTCCGCCAAATGGTTCGCTTGGCGATTGGGCAATTTCCGGTTGGTCGGGCGACGACGCGCTCGTCGAAGCAATTCGCAATAGTTACGTCGGCGAAGTCGGCGCGCAAATGGCGCAAAAAATTTCCGAAACGCTCGCGCAGCCGCAATCAATTGAAGTCGGCGGGAAAAAATTTACGTTCACGCTGCGACCAATGCGATTTCCGCAGCCATTTTCACTAACGCTGCTCAAAGCAACGCACACGGTTTATCCCGGCACGGACATTCCAAAAGATTTTCGCAGCCGCGTGCTGTTGCAAAATCCGAAGACCGGCGAAAAACGTGAAGTGGAAATTTCCATGAACCATCCGCTGCGCTACGGCGGCCTGACGTTTTATCAATATCAAATGACCGCCGGACAACTGGCGCAAGAAGCCGGGCAAACGCCGTCGTCCGTGTTGCAAGTCGTGCGTAATCCCAGTTGGCTGACGCCATACATCGGTTGCGCGCTGGTGGGCATCGGATTGCTCGTCCAATTTTTGACGCATCTGGTCGAATTTATGTCGAAGCAAAAACAGAAATGAAAAAGATTTTTCAAAAATGGTTTCCGCCGTTGCTCGCATTTGCGATGGCGTTGCGGTTCTTTGCGCAATTACAAACGCCGAAGGACAAAGATTTTGCGTTTTCAGAATTTGGACAATTGCCAGTCGTTTTTAACGGGCGCGTCAAGCCGATGGATTCGGTCGCGCGCAATTCGCTGTTGCAAATTCGCCAGACGCAAACGCTCGATGTCGAGCCGTGGAAATCGTGGCACGAAAATCACAAAATTATTTCCGCGGACGAATGGCTCGCGAACGTGATGATGAATTCACAGGTCGCGGACAATTGGCCGGTGTTCCGCGTGGACAATCCGGATTTGATGACGTTCCTGAAATTGCCCGAAATGAATAAAACAAATTGCGACGGCGAACATTTTTCCTGGAACCAGATTGAGCCATCGTTGCAGGCGTTTGATTCCGAAAATGAGCGCGTGGAAAAAATTGAAAGCGCCGACCGCAATGCCTACGAACGCGCGGTTGTGAAAGTCCACGCGCGGCTGGAACTTTACGCACAAGTGAAAAATGCCATCGAGCCGCAGGATTCGGAAAGCTGGAAATCTGAATTGGCCGATTATTTCAATTTGATTCCATCCGGCGTGGCTGCCGTGCGCGCGCAGCAGTCGGGACAAAATTACGACACAAATGTTTTCAACGCCTTCGCGAGTGAATTGCAACGGTTCGATTTCATGTCGCAATTGGAGCCGCCGCTGATTATTCCGCCAGAAAATTCGTCAGGCGATTGGAAAAATCTCGGCGGCGCATTGCTTGATTCTGTGAAAGGCGAATATATTTCTCCAGCCATTGAAAAATACGCGACGATGGCTGATGCGTTCAAAAATCAAAATGTCACCGGCTTCAATTCCGCGTTGGCAGATTTGCGCGCGTTTCTCGTTCCAAATTTTTCACATGCGATGGCCAAATCACGCGCGGAAATTTTCTTCAACCAAATGCAGCCGTTTTACAATGCGATGGTCATTTACGTTTTGGCCGGATTGCTCGCAATTTTTTCGTGGTTTAATTTGTCGGAAACGCTGCGCCGCTCGGCGGTGTGGCTCATTTGGCTCGCATTTTTCATTCACACGACCGGTTTGATTTATCGCATTGTGCTGCAAGGCCGTCCGCCGGTGACAAATCTTTATTCGGCGGCAATTTTTGTCGGCTGGGGCGCGTGTTTGCTTGGATTGATTTTGGAAAAATTTCACAAGAACGGAATCGGCGCCGTCGTTTCGGCGGGCATCGGATTTGTCACGCTCATCATCGCGCAAAATCTCGCACTCGATGGCGACACGATGGAAATGATGCGCGCGGTTTTGGACACGAATTTTTGGCTGATAACACATGTCCCTTGCGTTACGCTCGGTTATGCAAGCACGTTTGTCGCTGGATTTCTCGGATTGATTTACATCGTGCGCGGCGTGTTCACAAAAACTTTGGACGAAGCGACGGCAAAATCGTTGACGCGGATGATTTATGGAATTGTTTGCTTCGCGACGCTGTTCAGTTTTGTCGGCACGGTGCTCGGCGGCATTTGGGCGGACCAATCATGGGGAAGATTTTGGGGCTGGGACCCGAAAGAAAACGGCGCGCTCATCATCGTGCTGTGGAACGCGCTCATTTTGCACGCGCGCTGGGGCGGCATGATTCGCGAGCGCGGATTGGTTTGTTGCGCGGTTTTCGGAAACATCGTCACGAGCTGGTCATTTTTCGGCGTGAATATGCTCGGCATCGGTTTGCATTCTTACGGCTGGACGGACGCGACGTTTTGGTGGCTGTTCGGATTTATCGCGAGTCAATTGATTTTCATCGCGCTCGGTTTGTTGCCGCTGAAATTTTGGAGAAGCCTTCACGATATAACTTCGGCGTAAAAGAAAAATCAACAATACGGATTTCTCCCGGCGATAATTGGAAAATCAGTGAGTCACCGTATTTGCACGTTTCCGGCAATCCTTGCAGCGAGCCTGCCAATGGCGAATCCAAATAAAATTCCCGACTTCCCGGCAACAAGCCGAATTCGCGATTCAAAGTAATTCGATATGCCTGCGGTTTATCAGATGGATTGTGGACGGAAATATAACCTTCCGTTTGATTCCATGCCGTGTATCCGTAGACTTCGCCGGCAGCCGGGTCGCCGCCGTGCATCCGCACGCGGGCAAATGTCGAAAACATTTCTCGTGTCCAATGCAAACCTTCGCTCAAAACGTCCCAGTCGTTGGATTGAAGCGTGAACGGCTTCAAATAAAGTTCAATAAATCCGGTTCCGCGCGAAAGGCTCATGAAAAGATATTTTCGAAATTCGTCCGGCGATTCACCGGTCGAAGTTTTTTTAGGTTCGTGATTGAAAACTGAACTCATCGGGAACTGGATATTTTGGTTCCGCCAGATATCATAATAACGTCCGTCGCGATAAACCAATTCCTGTCCACGTGTCGCTCCTTTGGCGGCATCGCCGGCGTTAATCATCCAAACATCGTCCACATACATCAACCACCACGGGCTTAAATAGGCGCCGTTGGAAATCAGGATATGAACATTCGGATTGGCTTCACCCATCTTTCGGAAAATTTGCATCAACCGCTCGGTTCCCGCCGCGAGATAATAAATTTTCGCCTCGTCATATTTGGAATCGCTCAAACGCGAGTCGTCCGGGCTGAATCCTGCAAGTTCCGGCATCGCGGCAACGCCGTAATTTCTGCAATTCAAATCGAAGTCGCGCGTATTCAGATGCCCAAACACGCCGTCCAGTTTAAAAAAATTGATGCCGCTGCGGGTCAATTCAACGAGGCGATTTTCGAGCGCCTGCATGTATCGCGGCCCGGCCATGGACATTGAATTACTCAACGCTTCAAATCCTTCCGCCCGCAATTGTGGAATTTCATAACGCGAATTGAAAAGACAACCCGGACTTAACCACAAGCCCAGTCGTGAATTTACATCCCTCACGGCACGAAAACTGGACGCGAAATCGGAATCGAATTTGTCGTTCACTTTCCACACTTCGTCCGACCAATTGGTTTTCGCATTTTCCCATCCATTATCATTCGTGTAAGCGTCCAGCGGAGGATTGCCGCGGGCAACGACCCGCTCCTGATTTACTTTCGCCACGCTGGCGGCAAATTTCTTTTCGTCAACACCGCCGCCATAATCGAACCATGAATTGTATTGGATTCGCAATCGCAGTGGTCGCGCGCGAATCCGATTGATGTATTCAAAAAATGTGTCCTCAATAAATTTCGAATCATCCGCAACTCCCATTACCGCAGCGTAACTTTGATATGGTTTGCCCGGATAAATAATTCGTCCCCAAAGATAGCCGGCACACAACGAACCGTCTTTCACTTGATTGTCCGCCGCGGGAAATTCCATTCCCCAAAACGTCGCGCTGTTGGAAGTGTAAAGCGGCTGGCCGAGTCCCGGATTCCATCGACCCGATGCCCGCGATGTGATTTCGCGCAATTGATATGGCTGATACGCGTCTTTCAATGCGAACGCTTCAACATCAATTCGTTCCAAAATAACCGGCTTGCTGCTGGCGATCGTCAGATGTTTTCGCATGAAGAAATCGTCATTGCCCAATTCATAAACCAATTCCACGCCGAGGCCGCGCTCGATATTTGTCAACGCAACATTCAAACCTTTGATGTTGGCATTTGTAAAAAGCACGACGTTCAACACGCGAAAATCAGATGAAGTCAATGCAACCGCGGCAGCCGAATTATTCGTATCCGGCGCAATGCGCAACAGAAATTCCGGTGATGTGTCCGGCGCCGCTGTGACATGCGCGCACTTGTTGATAATTTGAATTGTCCGAAGCAATCCATGCTCCGTCGAAATTATTCGCGCCAGCGAATCATTTTCTAAAACAAATTCAGACGCGCAGCATCTGGCAGCCAGCGCGAAAATTGTAATTAGAGACAAGTAAATTTTCATCGTCGTTTGAAAAATTCAATGGCGCTTTCCAATCCTTCGGCGAAATTGCCGGTGGGCGCAAACCCGGTGGCGCGCAGTTTGTCAATCGCCGCCAGCGAATGTTTCACGTCTCCCAAACGTTCCGGCGCATATTTAATTTCCGAACGCGAACCCGTCAGCCGGCAAATCGTTTTCGCCAATTCGTTAACGGTAATTTTATTTCCGTAAGCGACATTGAACACGCCGGTCGCTTTCGATTGCGTTGCAAAAAAAACATTCGCGGCAACAATGTCCTTCACAAAAATAAAATCCCGCGTCTGCTCGCCATCACCAAAAATCGTCAGCGGCTCATTTTTTATTGCGCGCTCAATAAAAATCGGAACGGCGGCAGCGTATTGGCTCTTAGGATTTTGTCGCGGACCGAATACGTTGAAATAACGCAAGCATGTCGTCGGCAATTTATTTTCGCTTGAAAACTTTCCACAAAGAATTTCGCCCTCCAATTTCGTAGCCGCATAAGGACTTTTTGGTTCCGGCGACATCGTCTCGATTTTCGGCACGACGGGATTGTCACCATAAATCGCCGCCGAACTGCTGAACACCAATTTCTTTGCCTTCGCGCGCGCCGCTTCTTCCAAAATGATTCGCGTTCCTTCGACATTGATTTTTTCGCAGTCGGCCGGTTTCAAAACCGATTCCGGCACGCTGACCATCGCGGCCAGATGAAAAACAAAATTCACACCGTCCATCGAACACCGCACGGCATTACGGTCGAGAATCGAAGCGTCAATCAATTCGCATTTGAAACCGTCGAGATTTTTTTTGAAGCCGGAACGCAAATTATCCAGCACGCGCAC
>JAJPKI010000330.1 GCA_021323835.1 Verrucomicrobiota bacterium
ATCAATGCAAAATCAATCGAGATGCGTTTGAGCGCCGGATAATCCTTTGCCAAAACGCGCGCGAGCTTCGCCGGATTCTTCGCGACCTTGAACCAGCGCTGGCACGCCGCGAACATTTCCGGTCGATGCGCCTGCAAGCCGTTCGTGACCGTGATAAAACTCCAGACGAACATTCCCGCGTTCCAGCGATATTGCCCGCTGTTCAAATAATCCAGCGCCTTCTGAAAATCCGGCTTCTCGACGAACCGCTCGGCCTTGAAAAAAGTCGTATTGGTTTTCTTCGCGCCTGCCGCCGGCGGCAATTCCTGCCCGACGTGAATGTAGCCGTAACCCGTCGCCGGCTCGGTCGGCTTGATGCCAACGGTAATAATAGCCTGACCGCGCGCGGCCAAATCGAACGAGTCCGACAAAATCTGCTGAAACTTTTTCGCGTCGGGAATCACATGGTCGGCGGGCAACACGGCCATGACGCCGGTCGTGGAACGCGCACCGACGAGCGCCGCGCCGAGCGTGACGGCGGCGCAGGTGTCGCGGCCCATCGGCTCGGCGATGAGATTGGCCTTGGGAATTTTCGGAAGCTGTTTTTTGACTTCCGGCAATTGCGCCGCGTTGGTGATGACAAAAATATTTTTCGCCGGAACAATCGGCAGCACGCGCTCGACGGCTTCCTGCAAAAACGATTTCTTGCCGAGCAACGCGAGCAATTGCTTGGGCGTTTTCTCGCGGCTCAACGGCCAGAACCGTTCGCCGCGCCCGCCCGCCATGATGATGACAAAACGGTTTTTTGTGTCGGGTTTTATTTTCATAGTTTTCTAGCCACAGATTTTCACAGATAAAATTATGGGGATAATAACGCGCGATAAAATTTATTTGAAGCAACCGGACTTTGGTCAATCCACAAATACGGACTTGAATTCAAAAGAATCGTTGCCTTCGTGCTCCAAGAATTCAAATCAGGAGAAGTTTGAATTTGATAAGTTCTTCCGACAATTCCCGTGATTTGCAAGCCGGCATAAGTTCCCAATTGCAAGTTTGCTGGTGAAAGAATTTGCGCCGCTGGATTGTTTGTGATGCTACGGATTCGTTGATTACTCGAATCGGCAACGTAAATTGTGCCGCTGGAAATGCAAACGCCTGCTGCATTTGGCAGTCCACCACCTGATGCACCGTTAAACCGCGCAAGATTGCCCGCACCATTGGTATAGCCGGTTTGCGTGAAATGACCTGCCAGCGTCACGGCGTTTGTCGCAATAGACATTTTACGAACTGACGAGCCGCACATCAAAATCAGATTGCCGGAACTGTCCATAGTCATTCCAAAAACCGAATTAAATGATGGATTTTGGCCGTCTGCACTCGTAGATGAACCGCCAGTCAAAGTTACAACGTCTCGATTTTGATTTATTCGGCGTATTTTGTAATTTCCAGAATCCCAAACATAGATGTTATTCGCTGCGTCAACCGCAACTGCTTCGGGAAGATAAAATGATGTAAAGATGCCATTTCCATCCGCCGAGCCGATATTCCCAGAACCAGCAAATACGGCCAGAATCCCATTGACGTCATAACGCCAAATCTTTTCAGAATACCAATCGGAAATGTAAATGTTTCCCGCTGAATCAATACAGATTCCGCCGGGTTCGATGGATTGGAGCGTAACAAATGTAGCAACGGCGTTGGTTGTTATTTTATAGAGATTGCAACCGTAAAATAAACCGTTTGTGCTTTGTCCATACGATGCCAACCAAAGCGTGTCATTGCGGTCAATCGCCAGATATGCGCTGGTGTTAATTGTCAGTTGAAAATTGATATTGGTTCCGACGCCAGACATTTGATTGTTCTTTGCCCCACCCGCGAAAGTCGTAACCGTCATGTCCGACGCAATCTCTCGAATTCTATAATTGTTCTGATCCCAAACGAAAAGGTTGCCGTGCGAATCGGCAACGATGGCGGTTGGATTGTTGAACATCGTCAATTGCCCTACGCCGTCAACATAACCAGAAAATCCAGAACCTGCGAAAGTTTGAACGTAATCACCGTTCGTATCGTAAATTTGCGCTTTAATTTGCCAACCGAGAATTGCAATAAGCACAATGACAATTTTCGGTTTCATAATCTTTGAAAATCTGTGTTCAATCCGTGTTTCATCTGTGGCTAAATAGATTTCACCGTATCAGCCAGCGATTTCACAAATTTGCCGACGCGTTCAAGCAGCTTTGCCCAAAGCCACGGACATGCGCAAGCCGAGCGGTTCCAAAATTTCCTGCAAGGTTTCCAAAGTCGGGTTGCCGTTCTTGGAAAGAATTTTGTAAAGGCTCGGTCGTTTGAGTCCCACGCGACCGGCCAGATTGCCCATGCCGCCGCCAGCTTCCACCACGTCCTTGAGCGCAATCAAAAATGCCGCGCTGTCTTTTTCCGCCAACACTTGCGCGAGATATTCGGCGGCGTATTCGGGATCACCCAGCCGTTTCTTCAAATCATCTTTGTAATTTTTCAGACGCATATTTTTATTTCGTAAATTGTTGCCACAGTTCCTGCGCACGGCGGATGTCGCGCGATTGGCTGCGCTTATCGCCACCGCCAATCAGAACGACAATTTTCTGGCCGTGCAATCCATAATAAACGCGCAGTCCCGGACTGAAACTAATCCGCAATTCAAAAACGCCGCCACCAACGGATTTGCAATCACCAAAATTTCCGGCGCGAATCCGGGTCAATCGCGCATCCACCGCCGCCTGCATCCGTATATCGCGAAGGGAATCAAACCATTCGTCAAACGGAACGAGTCCGCTTTGAAGCTCCAGCTTTTTGATTTCCCGTTCAATCATTTGCAGTGTAATCTATAGATGACAAGTCGTCAAACCGTTTTCACCGCATCGGCCAGCGATTTCACAAATTTGCCGACGCGCTTGACCAAATCTTTTGATTTTCCGTTTTCAGCGATTTGATTCACCACCGCGCTGCCGACGACGACGGCGTCCGCGTTTTGCGCGACGAGTTTGGCCTGTTGCGGATTGGAAACGCCAAAGCCGACGGCCACCGGCAATTTCGTGTGCGCGCGGATTTTGGAAACCTGCGACGCGAGATTCGACGCGACTTTGCTTTGCATGCCCGTCACGCCTTCGCGCGAAATGTAATAAACGAATCCGCTGCCGCGCCGGACGATAAATTCCATGCGCTCTTCCGGCGTCGTCGGCGCGACGAGATAAATGTGGCACAAATTATTTCTGCGCATGAGCGCTTCGTAATTGTCCGATTCTTCCGGCGGCAAATCCAAAACGAGCAAGCCGTCCACGCCAGCGCGCGACGCGTCGCGAATAAATTGTTCCATGCCGATGCGATGAATCAGGTTGAAATAAATGTAGAGGACGATTGGGATTTCACTTTTCTTGCGAATCCCGGAAACCATTTTCAAAAGTTTCGGCGGCGTGGTTTTAGATTCGAGACCGCGTTGAGCGGCGAGTTGATTCACCAAACCGTCAGCAAGCGGGTCGCTGAAGGGAACGCCGAGTTCCAAAATGTCCACACCCGCTTTGTCGAACGCGAGCGCGAGTTCGCGCGTGGCGGTGAGATTCGGGTCGCCCGCGCCGATGTAAACGATGAAACCTTTTTTGCCTGTGCGCTTCAATTGCGCGAAGCGTTCCTCAATGCGATTCATTCGCGGAGAGTTTAATCGCCGCAAAAGAACACAGAAAGCGCAAAGAAATTTATTTTGTCCTTTGCGTTCTTTCGCGGCTATTTACGGGATTTGACCGCGCGGCAATTTTTTTCCACAATTCGAGCATGGCAAGCACTTTTGGGCATCTTTTCCGTATCACGACGTGGGGTGAATCTCACGGCGGCGGCGTCGGTGTGGTCGTAGACGGCTGTCCGCCGAAATTAAAATTGACGGAAGCGGACATCCAGCCGGAGTTGAACCGCCGTCGTCCCGGCCAATCTAAAATCACCACGCGGCGCATGGAGCCAGACACGGTGCAAATTCTTTCCGGCACGTTCGAGGGCAAAACGCTTGGCACACCGATTTGCATGTGGGTCAAAAATGAAGACGCGCGGCCGGAAGCGTATTCGGAAATGAAAGAAAAATTTCGTCCGTCGCATGCGGATTTCACTTACTTCGCGAAATATGGAATTCGTAATTGGCAAGGCGGCGGTCGCGCGAGCGCGCGCGAAACGATTGGCCGTGTTGCCGCGGGCGCGATTGCGAAGAAAATTTTGCGCGAGAAATTCGGCGTGGAAACTTTGGCTTACGTCAAACAAGTTCAACGGATTTCCGGCGCAATTGATCCGAATAAAGTGACGCTCAAAGAAGTCGAATCAAATATCGTTCGTTGTCCCGACCAAAAAGCGGCGAAGGAAATGATTGAATTGATTGATGACATTCGGCAGCAAGGCGACACCGTCGGCGGAATTATCGAAGGCATCGCGCGCGGCGTGCCGGTTGGTTGGGGCGAACCGGTATTCGATAAACTCGGCGCGGATTTGGCGAAAGCGATGATGAGTCTGCCCGCGACGAAAGCATTTGAAATCGGTTCCGGCTTCAACAGCATTTTAATGACCGGACGCGAGCACAACGATGCGTTTCGCGCGAAAAATAAAAAAGTTTTCACGAAGACGAATTTTTCGGGCGGCATTCAGGGTGGCATTTCGAACGGCGAAACCATTTTCTTTCGCGTCGCATTCAAGCCGGTCGCGACGGTGATGCACGAGCAGGATACGGTTGACGTGCGCTATGAAAATACGAAATTGAAAGCGCGCGGACGTCATGACCCGTGCGTGTTGCCGCGCGCAGTGCCGATGATTGAAGCGATGACGGCTCTGGTTTTGGTTGACCACGCGTTGCGGCACAAAGCGCAGTGCGGTTGAAATTTTAATTCCGCAGGCGATTTTGATTTATGGCTGACAAAACTTTAAATGAAGTCGGCGGCGAAACGCGCAAGCTGTTCGTGAAAGGCACGGAAGCGCTGGCGCGGGAAAATCTGGATTATGCCATCGCCCTGTTGAACCAGGCGCTCGATAAAGAGCCGGGATTTTATGATTGCCGCAAAGCATTGCGCGACGCGCAATTCCGCAAGGCTGGCGAGAAGAGCGGCGGTTTCTTCAAAAAAATGTTGAGCGGCGCGGGCAATTCACCGCAAATCGCCAAGGCACAAATGACGTTGCGCAACAATCCCGGCGGCGCGATGTCCGTTGCGGAGCAAATCTTAAACACCGACCCGAACAGTTCCGCGGCGCATCGAATTATTGTCGAGGCGGCCAGAGTTTTGGAATTGCCGAAGACGGCAGTGCTTTCCTATGAAACGTTGCTAAAAAATTCGCCGAAGGACAAACAGCTAGCGATTGATTTCGCCCATGCTTTGAGAGA
>JAJPKI010000026.1 GCA_021323835.1 Verrucomicrobiota bacterium
GACAAATTGGCGAGCCGCGTATTTTCAATTCTGTTTTCACGATGCAAGTAGCCAAGGACAATATTCGCACGCAAGACGAATATGCCGGCGGCACGCTTTATGACATCGGCATTTATTGCATCAACGCGGCGCGTTACCTGTTTCGCGATGAGCCGACGGAAGCGATTTGTTTCACGGCAAGCGGAAACGATTCGCGTTTTGACGAAGTGGAAGAAATGGCCAGCGCCATTTTACGATTTCCAAAAAATCGGCTGGCAAATTTTACCGTGAGTTTCGGCGCGGAAGACACGGCAGATTTTGAAGTGGTCGGGACGAAAGGCAGATTGCGCGCGATTCGCGCCTACGAATACACCGAACCGGTGGCGCTGGAATTGACGGTGGAAAATAGAACACGCCGAAAAACTTACGGCTTGCGCGACCAATTCGGACCGGAACTGATTTATTTTTCCAATTGCATTTTACACGACCGTGAGCCGGAACCGTCAGGAGTTGAAGGTTTGCGCGATGTGCATATCATTCGCTCGCTTTACGAATCGGCGAAACATGGTGTCGCCGTAAAATTGCAACAAATTCAACGGCGGCGGCATCCGGGCTTGCGGCAGGAAATTTATCGTTCGCGAAAGATTGCTAATCCTCGATTGGTCAACGTCGAAGCGCCGGCAAAATAAATTTATTGCGCCGTTTGCTTTTGATGTTTCTTCAAATGATGACGGTTCGTGATTGAGCCGATGGAATTCGTAGCGTTCACTTGATTCGTCGTCAACGGTTGCGGCGAGATTTGCTGCGGCGAAACGCCTTGCGTGGTAACGACATTGTTCGGCGGCAAATACGGAGCATCCGGATTTCCCGGCGCGGCCGGTTGATACTGTGTTTGTTGCGCGAGGAGCATGGCGGTCGTGCCGCCAATGAGCGTCAGGAGAATAATTTTTGCTTTCATAATTACCGTTTTTCCCACCAGCGGGAACGGTTCGTGTTGAAATTCAAATTTGTGTTAAACGTGCCGGGGATATTTGTCATGCCGTTGTTGAAATTCGTGTTAAGCATTCCATTGGTTACACCAATGATGCCAATATTCGTTTCGTTGATTGGCTGATTGGTAAAAAAAACGTTGGTGCTGAAATTTTGTGGCGAAACATTTTGGGTGGGCGAGATATTCTGCGGCGTCACGGGATTTGGAAAGCTTGGAGGAGTCGTGCCCGGCTGATTGCCGGGTCCCGGTTGTGACGACGGCGGAGCGATGCCGTTGTTCTGCGTCCCGCCGGCAGCAGCGGCATTGCCCGGGGATAAATTACTGGATGACGATGCAGAAGCACTTGCACCCCCGGCCGCAGTTTGGCTATTGGTTGCGGGTGCAAGCACTAAAGCTGCAAAACCGCCGACAATTGTCAGTAAGATAATTTTTAACCTCATAACCCTTTTCTCCTTTCCGAAATAAAAGCACTGTCAATGCCACGGTGACTGGGGTGAAGTTTCTAAATTGCGATTTGCAAAACCGTAGCGGCAGGATTGCAAACTGCTAAGTCTCGCCGAGAATGCGCCAATCCATTTTTTCAAACTGACAGCGCGCGAGCATTTGTTTGAGAAATTCGGGCGGACGATTGTCGCCGGCAGGACCGCGCCAGCGTGTTTCGCAATTCACTTCAGTTACCGCGCCATTTTCACCGTAAGTGATGGATGTAAAATTGATTTTATATCCGGCATCGAGAAACGGCTGTGAAATGTCTTTTTCCGTGACGCCGATTTTTCCGGGCACAATCGTCAAGGTCGCGTGGCGTTCCAATTTCAATTTTTTTTCCAACGTTTTGACGCCCGTCAGCGTAATAAAGCCGATTATTAGCGCGACAAATCCCAGTCCAAATTGTCCGCTGCCAAAAATGAGTCCTAGAATTGTGATAAACCAAAGCGTCGCAGCGGTCGTCACGCCCAAAACCAAATTGTCCTTTCGCAAAATCGCGCCCGCGCCGATAAATCCCACGCCGGTCAAAATTCCGAGCGGCAGACGCATGGCATCCAATTGCACAAATGAACCGGGCTGTTTGCCGGTCATGTTGAGCATGAGATTGGCGAGAATCATGGCCAGCGATGCCGACAGACAAAGGAGAATCGTCGTGCGCAATCCGGCGGTGCGACCGTGTTCTTCGCGGTTGAAGCCGATAACCGCGCCCGCGAACAGCGTGCAGAGCAACCGCAGTGCGATGTCCGGCCATGTGATTTCCAAAGGCATAAAAAATTTTAGCGCGATACCTGTTATTTCGCAAAGTCGAAGATGCGCGTCAATTGCGATTTGCACTTATAAAAAAACGCATGGGTATTTTTCCCCATAAAAACGGGTAATCGTTTCTGGCATTATTTCTGCATCAAGATTTTTATGAGCCGATTGTATCCATCACTCGAAGAGTCCACACCCGCGACACGCGCAGAAAAAAAGCCGGTTTCAGAAAAGGTGGGCGCGCTGACATTTCATCTTTACGTCCAAAATGGCTGTCCCGAAGGACGCGAAACGGATTTCTGGCAGCGCGCAAAAAAAATAGTCTCTGAAGCGCGGCCAACGTCGGATATCGAAGCGTGCATCGGCTGATGGCACGAATTTTGCGCGGAAAAATCGGGCTTGTGCCAGGGGAAAAGGAAATATGAGCCGCGCACATGGATTTTTAAAAGGATTTTACAAATATTCGCGCCGCACGCTTTATGTCATCGGCGGAATTGTCGTTCTTCTCATCATCATTCGGTTGCTGATGCCGTTTGCCATCAAGCATTACGTCAATAAACAGCTTCAGAAATCCAAAGATTACGCCGGGCAAGTCGGCGATATTCACGTGGCGCTTTGGCGCGGCGCGTATCAGATTGACAATATCAACATTCAAAAACGCGATGGGCAGGTCAAAGACCCGTTCTTTTCATCGCCGCTGCTGGATTTGTCCATCGAATGGTCTGCGCTGTTCCATCACCACATCGTCGGGAAAGTTTACATGGAAGAGCCGAAAATAAATTTTGTCAAAGGCCCCACGCCGGAAAAATCTCAGGCCGGTGAAAACACGCCGTGGAATGAAATGCTCGGAAACTTATTTCCGTTTCAATTGAACCGTTTCGACATTCACAACGGCGAAATTCATTACAAAGACGATTATTCAAATCCAAAAGTGGACATTTATTTCAATGAACTCGGAGCGACGGCGACAAATCTTTCCAATGCCAAAAATCAGAAACAACATTTGCCCGCCGGAATCGTCGCCAACGCCAAAACCATCGGCAACGGCAAGATGGCTTTCGCCCTGCAATTCAATCCCATGGCGCCCGCGCCCGAGTATCAACTACAGGCGTCGCTGACAAATGTAGATTTGCCCGCGCTCAACGATTTTCTTCGCGCCTATGGAAAATTTGACGTAGCGCACGGCGACTTTGCCATGTTCACGTCTGTTGCCGCCACGAACAAAGCTTACGAAGGCTACGTCAAAGTTTTCTTCAATCATCTGGACGTGTTTCAGTGGGAAAAAGAGCGGAAGAAAAATATTTTGCAAATTTTCTGGCAAGCCATCGTTGGCGCGGTCACGACTGTTTTGAAAAATCAACCCAAAGACCAACTCGCGACGAAAGTTCCCATTTCCGGCGTCTATACCAATTCCAGCGTGGACATCGCCAGCACCATCGGTGAATTGCTGCGCAATGCTTTCATCCGTGCATTGCTGCCGAAATACGACCAGCAAGTCAGCACTGCCGACGTGGCGAAAAAAGTGAAGAACGGCGAAATTCCCAACGCGGACCAAAATGGCGAAGGCAAAACAAACAGTCCTTACGCACAAAACGCCGGCGAAACGAACAAAGCTGCCGCGTTCCTCAACCAAAAGAAAAATCAAAATCCTCCGCCGGACACAAATGCGATGACCCTGACTATTACCAATTCGCCCGACACCAATGCCCCGGTGCAAAGCAACAGCGCGCCGGAAATAATTGTCACGCCATCGCCGTCGGTGCCAATTGTGCCGCAAACCAATTTGCCGCCGTGAGAATTCCCCAACTCAAATACATTTTACTTTTGTTTTGGGAAACCGTCCCGGCGTTCACCGCACAAAAAATTCCGCAACTTGGCGCGGCGCTCGCCTTCTACACTATCTTCGCCATCGCGCCGCTGTTTCTGATTTCACTCGCGCTTGCCGGATTGTGGTTCGGCGACGAAGCGGCGCGACACGAATTGTTCGGGCAATTGTCCGGGCTTGTCGGGCCAAAAGGTGCGGAAGCGTTGCAAGCCATGGTCGCCGCCGCAAACAAACCCAAAGCAAGCTTGATTGCGACGATTGTTGGATTCGCGACGTTATTTTTTTCCGCGACCGGCGTGTTCATTCAATTGCAGGACGGACTCAATACCGTTTGGAATGTGAAACGACTTCCCGGTCACGGCCTGCGTCATTTCATCATGGACCGGCTGCTGTCGTTTGCAATGATGGCAGCGATTGCATTTCTCCTGCTGGTTTCGCTCGTGTTAAGCGCGGCGCTGACGGCATTCGGAAATTACATGCATGGCTTTATCGTAAATGAAATTTTTTTGCAAACGCTCAACTTCGTCATTTCGCTCGGCGTCATCACCATTTTGTTCGCGGCGATTTTCAAAATTTTGCCGGACGTAAAAATCCGCTGGCATGATGTTTGGATTGGCGCGTTGAGCACCGCCCTGCTCTTCGACTTTGGAAAATTTCTGCTCGGATTTTATTTGGGGCGCAGCAGCGCCAGCTCGGCCTATGGCGCTGCCGGTTCGTTCATCATCGTGCTGATGTGGGTTTATTACTCGTCGCAAATCCTTTTATTCGGCGCCAAATATACCGAGCTTTACGCGAACAAATATGGCTCACACTTCCAGCCAAAAGAAGGCGCGGAAGAAATCAAATGTGAAGACCTTGCCCCGCCGCGGAAAAAAAAGAAAACGGCTTAACCATTCAGCAATTCACTTTTCGATTCATTTTCTCGACACGCACGGATTACCTTTGATGTAAAAGCGCAAATGCCTCCTGGCCCAATGCTTCGCATAATCCACGCCGATGCGCGGACGCTTTACGATGGAAAATTTTTTCGCTTCGGATTCCGCGACAAAAAAATCGTCGCTCAACAAATCATGGCCGTTAAGCCGCTTGTCAATTTTCATGGCGCGGCAAAGCAAACCCGGCCCGCACGTTCGCCCTTCCACATTTTGAACCGGCTCAAGCGCGCGGAGCAAAACGGCGGAAGCATGGCCTTCGCGCTCGGTCACGACGTTCATGCAGAAATACATTCCGTAAATGAAATAGACGTAAGCGTGGCCGGGCGGACCGAACATGACTTTCGTGCGCGGCGTCAATCCGCGCGCCGAATGCGCCGCCAAATCGTGCGGACCGAGATAGGCTTCGGTCTCGACAATTTTTCCAACGCGCTCAACGCCGCCGGAATTGTGGACAAGAAATTTTCCAAGCAATTCCTTTGCGACGACAATCGTGTCGCGGTCATAAAATGAGCGCGGTAATTTTTGCATTTTGAAACGGCGTTTGCATTATGCCAGCGCGCGGAAAATTTTTGCAGCAGGAATTTCCCTGTTTCTCGTGGCATTGCCAATGCTTTTGTCACGGCATGAGAACGCAATGGCAAAAGAAAATCGCGGCGCTGCTGATGACCGCGCTCACAACGACATTATTGGCCCAGGCAACCGGCGGTGGAGGTTCAGCCGGTTCCACAAGCGGTTCAATGAGCGGCGGCGGAACCACTGGCGGAGGCAGCACGCGCACTAAAACTACCGGCAACCCGATTCAAAATCCAAATTCCAGCACGACAATTCAACGCGGTGCGCCGGGCACACCGATTCAAAATACCCAGCCACAAGCGCCAAATCCACCAAACCCAAATGTCACTCAACCGGTGCCGATGCAGCCGGGATTTACCAATTCAAGAAATAACGGACTCGGCATGCCCTACACAACGAATGGAATGTTGCCGATGCAGACAAATCTTCCGGCATGGCAGACCAATGCTGCCGGCGCACCGACAACTCCGACGACTCCACCGTAAAAATTATTTGTTGTCAGGATAATAATTTTTTATCGGCTGAACGACGATCCGCGCGTGCTCGTCCGCAGGCATGCACGCAGTGAACAGCGCAACCGCTTCGCCTTTTTCGTTGTAATAAATGAACGGACGTTCGCGTCGTGAAAATGTTTCGCTCGTGCCGTCATCAAATGGAACTGTCTTTGTAAAAACCGGCTCGCGAGAAACGAGTGTGTAGTGAATTCCGTCCTTTGAAAAATATTGCGCGCCATTTTTGTTCACGCCGGTCGCGTGGCCTTTCCAATCGTTGAGCACGACGTTGTATTGATTGTTCGCCCACCAAATCGTCGGGTCTTCCAATTCGCCGCCGTTCGGCAAAAGATTATCGCCGTTGGCAAGCTCAACGTAAGGGGCGGAATAATTCGTCGCAAGAAATGCAACGCCGCGATTCACACTGTCGCTGTCGCGCAGCCGGCAAAAGACGTAAACGCTGCCGTCGGGATTAACAATGGGAGCGGGATTGCTGGCTTTAATCACTGGCGCATCCGTGCGCGTCCATGGGCCGGTGACGGAATCGGCGACAGCATAACCGGTTTGATTCGCCGAATTGATGTAGAACAAAACAAATTTATTTCCGGCTTTGACGATTTTGACGTTGTGCACGCGCGAGTTGTCCCATTCGTCCGGACGTTTTTGCAGAACGACTTCTTGAAAGGTGTAAGGTCCAAAAAGGTTTGTCGAAGTCGCGCGCACACATTCGGACTGGCTCGTCCAATCGCCGAGCGAATATTTCCAGCCGTTGGTAGTTTTATGTCCGGGCCACGCCGACGCGAACATGTGATAAGTGTCGCCGACTTTGATGACCGACGAACACCACAAAACGTAGCCGTCCATTGCAAAGCCGCCGTTCTTTGGCGCGGGCAAGAGAAAATCTTTCAGCGGCTTGGGAACGGAAATAGAATTGGTTGCCGGAAAATTGATTGAATTTGTTTGCGCGTGAGTTGAGCAAATGGCCAGCGCGAGGAATGAAAAGAGACGAAACAATTTCATGTGATTCTTCAAATTGCCCAAACGCGACCCGAGCGTCCAGAGTGAAATGTCGTGTCTTACGGCGAATAAATCGCGCGATAAAACTGCTGGGGAAATGAATTTATATTTGTGTCCGTAAAAATAAACGGCGACGCATTTGTGCTTACAGAAATCCAATCAACAAGATTCGTCGAAGTTTGAATTGCGTAATTCAAGCCGCTCACGCCGGAGATGTTGAACTGAAACTGGCCGTTGGTGGCACTCGCGGTTGAAGTCAATTGCGGCGTCAATTGCGCGATGTTGGTGTAGACAAATAAAACTGCCGGTGAACTCGTTGTTGATCCATATAAATTGGTGACAACGACAGAATAATTGCCTCCATTGGGAAGTTGAACGTTATTTAAATTCAAAAATAAATTGGTCGCTCCGACAATTGAATTCGTTCGATTAAAAAACCACTGATACCACAATAAAGCCTCACTATCGGCTCCAACCATGAAATTCGCGGTGTTTCCGGCCATCGTTATTTGATTGGTTGGCTGTGCAAAAATAAACGGTGGCGAAGCAACGAAACACTTCCCAAAATATTCTGCATTGTAAATCGCTTCGATTTCAGACGCAGAAAGAGCACGATTATAAATGGAAACTTCATCCAATAACCCATTGAAATAAAAAGCCTCTCCTTTTCCAATGGTCAAGGGAGCGTTCGGATTAGGAATCACTACGTTGGTTGATTGTGAACCGATAACCGCGCCATTTGCATAAATCGAATAGAGATTATTATTTCGCACTACGGAAAAGTGATACCAATTGCCGATGACGGGCGTGAACGGAGCCTGCACCAAAAAGATTGGACCCAACGTGGGACTATTCATGTGAAAAGTAAGTTTTCCGCCACCATACGCGAACCACCATTTGTTCACCGAGCCAGCTCCTTCATCATCGCTGATAAAAACTCCGCCGTTAGGACCGCCGACGGTGGAGCTCGGCAAAGAGTTGAAATTTGCCCACAGTTCGATACTGAAATCATTTGTGCCAAAAGCCCATAAATTGTTGTCCGGCACGGACACATAAGACGAGGTTCCGACACTAAATGCCTGGCCAACTTTTCCAGTAGTGAAGCCTGCCGTTCCCTGCAAAGTGCCGTTATTCCCGCCAATGCAATCCAGCGCGTTGCTCTCTGCCTGCCACCAGCCAATTAACCCTGATGGCGGAGATACACAGGAAGAAAGGAAAGTCAGTGTTGCGCTGGCACTGTTCGTGAAGCCAAAAGCATTTGTGGCAGCGACGGCATAAGCGCCAATCTGTTCATTCTGAACGTTTGTCACCGTCAATGAAGAGTTTGTTGCGCCAACTATGTTTATTCCATTGAAGCTCCATTGATAACTCATTGGCGCAGAACCTCCGATTGAAACGTAGAAAGTAGCATTACTACCGACAAGGGTTGCTTGGTTTTGCGGCTGGGCCAAAATAACAGGTGGTTGTCCGTTGACCATTAGAACCGCATTAGAACTTAGAATCGAGCCAAATAAGTTAGTCACCAATACGGAATAAATTCCCGATTGATTGGTTTGCGCGTTAAAAAAACTAAGAAAAGAATTTGTGGCATCGTTGATGTTTGTTCCGTTGAAACTCCACTGGAAATTCAAAGGCAAAGAACCACCGGCCGTAACATTAAGGGTAGCATTGCTGTTCAAAAAGATAGTCGTATTGGTTGGCTGTGTCAGGATTATCGGTGGCTGCGCAACAACAGCCAAAACCGCATTGGAACTTATGACTGATCCTAGTGAATTCATCACTTGCACCGCGTAATTTCCAGCCTGGTCAAGTTGGACATTGGTCAATGTGAGTGAAGAGTCTGTGGCTCCTGAAATATTCGTCCCATTGAATGTCCATTGATAATTCAATGGATAACCGGAAACACTGATAGTAAAAGCTGCGGACTGTCCCACAAAAACAGTTCTGTCTTGCGGTTGCACGTTTATCACCGGTGGAGAAGGAGATGACGATTCATCGAAGTGAAATGTAAAACCATTTTGAACAATTATAGAATTTCCTATGACAGAACCTGTAAAAGTCGCTCCACCGGTAAATGCAAGTTTAGCATACGGCGCATCAATTCTTCCCATTAGCGCCCCTCCACCCGAAATAGTAATGTTCGTGCATGTAATAGAGCCGTAAAGTGTGATGTTCGTCGCAATTTTATTTCCGGGAATACCAGCACCATCAGTTGTCGTTGTGCCTCCGAGATAGGCGGTGAAAGTCGCATTCGATGCAAGGCCGATATATGTTCCACTCCCGATGGACATGCCGCCGGGAGCGTTAAGAACAAACTTTGAGCCGGCCATGTTAGTGATATATTGCGAGCCAGCAAGCGAAAGGCCTGTTGTTCCTGTTGTGTTCAAAACAAATGTGATGCCGGGGGAAATTGTAACAACACCGGAATTGGCCGTTGATAAATCAAGAGCATTCAAAACAACAGTGCCACCGGGAGATGTGCCGGGCGCATTCGTGATACGAAAGGCTGTGATGTTGTTGATGTTAACGGCACCGGCGGTGGTATAAATGTTGGTGGTGCCCGGGCCAGAACTTAAAAGTGTATTTGTAGTAGAATTATGAGTGATGCTCGGCATTGTTTTAATTGTTCCAACAGTCCATGTCGACGCTGTTGGCGCGTCAGGAATGGTCAGACTTAAATTGCTAACTGCCCAACCCGGCTCGATGCCGATGTTGCCGCCGTTAATCCACGGAATATCTCCAATTGCCGAAGTGCCGCTTGTCACAATCGTGCTGCCTGTCGCGACATAAGCTTTGCCATAAACATCTGATGGGCCAATTGTGTCAATTGCAGCAATTACGTTTGTTTCAACAGTCGCGATATTACCACCGGCTTTGCGTTTGCTCACAATGTATTGGCCATTCGTGCTGTAAAGCGGGTCGGAAGAATCAAAGCTATCAATGAGCACGTTGCCCGAAAGGCTGATGCCATTTTTGACCAAAATGCCAAAGTTTTGGGAATAAGCAGACAAGGCGGCCAGCATTAATCCGCCACAGACAAAGCACAGGCTTCGCCGGATAAAATGGCTGGAGTAAAGGTTCACGCTTCTTGTCCAATTATTGTCCCCTGCTCTCAACCTGTCAATCTGCGTAAGAAAGCCCAGAGGCCTTTCCCCCGAAATAATTGCGTCTCACAGAGATTGACCTGCCGAATTTTGCAAATCAAAAACTGTAGCTGATGCCGGCCGTGACGAAGAGTGAGCGGTTTAAATCAATTTCAATTTCGCGGCCCTGATAGCTGTGGTCGAATTTGCCGAGGTCTTGAAATTGCGCGCCGACGGCGAGTCCCCAGCGCTGGTTCAATTGATATGTCGCATCAAAACTCGCGTAGCCGCCAAAAAGAATTGCCATGTTGTTTCCACCGCCGCTCATGCTGCCGACACCGACCATGGTTTGCTGCCAGTTCATGGTGCTGTAAAGCACTCCGGCGGCGAGTCCGGCGCTGGCGCGCAACGCGAGTTTTTCCGTCAGCGGAATTTCCGCGTAAGGGCCGAGGCGGCCGCCAAAAAGGTTGCCGCTGAATTTGTCGTGCGAAATAAATGCGCCGGACGTGCTGCTGACAGGCGGCACGTCAAGAACAGGGTCGCCGGGATTGCCGTTGAAACTGCCTTGAAATCCGGGCGGCGGCGCCAGCGGAGGTGTAAAGTGATAAACGTCCGTGTTGCCGGAAGTGTCGTTATCGGACAAAGAAATGTTCATGTAATTGACAGCTGCTTCCACGCCGTAGCGCAGGTTATGCCAATCATCCTTCTCGCCGAATTGCCGGTCGTAGGTCAGCTCAAGGCCAAGCGGTTTGTCTTTCGCCGAACTTTCCGACGGCGCGGAATGAAAGGTGAACGTGCTCGCGCCGGAATCATATTGTGCGGCATCGTTGTAGCCCCAATAAGAAGTTTGACCGCCAAAGTTTCCCGTGGAATCGGTCAGCACATAGCCGTCGGTGTAATTGTATGGCGCGCCGTCGGGCGTGCGCGAACCGGCACCGGATGAATTGGGAACAAGGCCGGTGGCGACGCCTTTGAATTTGGCGTTGAAGTTCAGCGCGTAACGCAATGAGAGTGTCAGGCGATTGGTCGAGTCGAGATAAATGTGCTTGTCCGCGTCCGAGAGGTGTTTGTCTGCATCCGGAGCTGCGGCATGGAGACAAATTATTCCCGTCAGCGGAACGGCAAAAAAATATTTTTTATTCATGAGTTGCAATTAGGGGTTGAGCAACACGCGATAGTAACGCGTCGTGGAACCTGAAATCGGCTTGCTGAGAGTTTCCGGCGGACCGTCGTCATACCAGAACGTCGTCGTGGCGCTGGCAACGACCGATGGCACGGCAACATTCCACGTGATTAAATCGTCGCTGTATAAAATGGTGTAAGTGCGTCCCGGAATACTCGTGAATTCCACGAGGAAGCGGATGTTGTTCGGATTGCGCGTGTCGGTGAAACCGGATTGCAAAATGGTCACGGGCGTTCCATTGGTCGGCGCGACAGCCGGAGCGTTAACCGCAACAGCGGTCAAAGAATTTGTGAACGGGCGGCGGTCGTTCACGAAAAATTCCAATGCAAACGTAACGCTGTTGCCCGCTTGCGGGAACGGATGCAACGGCGAATTATACGGCGGGTCGTATTCGACGTAAGGCACGCCGTTGTTTGTGCCGGTCGCATTGTAAAGTCGCACGCCGCTGCGCAATCCGCCGACGTAGAGGCGCAACGCGTGGACGTCAAAGCTCGTCAAATTCGTGACGGAAACAAATTCCTCGTAAAGCTGCGTTTGCGGATTGAACGCGCTCGTGCCGACGATAAACAGATTTCCGCCGAGCGAAATAATCGTGTTCGTCGTCGCGACATTCGTCGGATAGGAATTCGTCGCCAGGAAAATGCTGAACACGCCGGGCACGATGACTGTTTGCACTTGCGCATTTGGATACGCGGACGACGCGCTGTTGTTCGTCAAGTTCGGGTCAAACGTCGTGCCAAATGCGGAAGCCAAATCTGTCAGCGTTCCAAAAATGGAAGTCGTGTTCGTCTCGATGAAATCAAATTTATTTCCGGTGCCGGAAATGAGATTCGTCGAGCCGAGCGTGGATGGCGAGACGTTAATAATCAGATTTGTCGAGCCGCCTGCGGCCAGCGACGTGAGCAGCGGCCACGTCACGATGCCGTTGGAATTGGTTCCACCGCCGCTGGCGCTGACGAATACGATGTTTGTCGGCAATTGGTTGGTGATGGAAATGTTCGCCGCCGTCGAAGGACCGGAATTGCTCACGACGACTGTGTAAAAGAATCCGTCACCGGCGATAACGTTTGTCGGGCCGAACACGGCCACTTGCACGTCCGCAACCGGCACGACTGAAGTCGTGACTTTTGAGCCGCCAGCGGTGCCGTTGTTGTTATTCGTGTTCGAGTCAACTGTGTCCGACGTGCTCGATGCGACGTTGGTAAATGAGCCGGTTGCGGGCGCGGTCACGGAAACCGTGAACGTGCTCGACGCGCCTTTCGCCAAACTTGAATTTGTCCAGGAAACAATATTGCCGCTCAAACCGTATCCAGCCAACGCGCTTTGGAATGTCACCGTTCCGGGCAATGTGTCGCGCACAATGACGTTCGTTGCCGTCGAAGGCCCGCTGTTCGTCGCCGTGATGATATAAGTCACCGTGCCACCGCCCTGGATGCTGGTGTTGCCGCTCTTAAAGATTGCAACATCGGCAATTGGAGTGACAGTCGTGACGACTTGCGAATTGGTCGAAGTGCCATTGTTGTTGTTCGTGTTTGAGTCAATTGTCGTTGTTGTCGCAAAGGCAATATTCGTCAAAGTTCCACCGTCAGCCGAAACAACCGTGACAGAGAAATTTGTTTTCGCATTTGCAGCGAGTTTGCCAACAGTTGGCCACGTCACCAAATTGCCTATAACACTTGCAGCCGTCGGCGATGCGCTGACGAATGTAAATCCATTTGGCAATTGGTCGAACGCGACAACATTCGTCGCCGCTGACAGGCCGAGATTTGTGACCGTAATCGTGTAAGTCAAATTTGAGCCGGCAATCCAATTCGTCGGACCTGTCTTGAACAACGCGAGGTCGGTGGTCGGCAGAATAGAAATCGTCACCGCCGCAGACGCGCTGTTGGTCAGGCCGTTATTCACGCGGAAGGTAAAGCTGTCCGCGCCGGTGTAATTCGTGTTCGGCGTGTAAGTTACCGCGCCGCTATTCGTGTTGAAATTACTCAACGCGCCGTTCGTCGGATTGTTCACGATGATAAACGTGAGCGGGAAGCTGTTGACGTCGCTGCCGGCCAAGGTGATTGCCGTCGCGGTATTTTCAAGAGCGCTCACGCTTTGCGGATTCGCCGTCGGCGGCGTGGCGACAACAAGAATTGTGATGACAGAACTATTTGTTCCGCCAATTCCGTCCGTAATCGTGTAACCAACCGTCGCCGTGCCGAAGAAATTGGTTGTCGGAGTGAACAATACATTTGTGCCGACAATCGAAGCCGTTCCATTGGTCGGGCTGACAGAAATAATTGTCAGTGTTCCGCCCGGAGTTTGCACGATGTCATTCGTCAATGGCGACAGCGTAACGGAAACATTTTCCGGCGCTGTTGCGTTGTCTGGATTCGCAATCGGCGGACGATTTGTCACGGTGATTGTAATCAGCGATGAATTTGTTCCGCCAATTCCGTCTGTAATCGTGTAACCAATCGTCGCCGTCCCGAGGAAATTCGTCGTGGGCGTGAACAAAACATTTGTTCCTGAAATGGTCGCAGTTCCATTTGTCGGGGCGATGGAAATAATTGCCAGTGAACCGCCGGGCGTTTGAACTGAATCGTTGGCCAGCGGCGAAAGTAAATCGTTCACGCTGTTTTCACTGACAGAATAATTATCCGGATTTGCCAGCGGCGGAATATTTGTGATTGTTACCGTGACAACAGACGAATTCGTTCCGCCAATTCCGTCGGTAATCGTGTAGCCGACCGTCGCCGTGCCGACAAAGTTTGTTGTCGGAAGGAATAAAATATTTGTGCCGACAATTGAAGCCGTGCCGTTCGTCGGGCTGACAGAAATAATCGTCAGAGTTCCGCCGGGCGTTTGCACGATGTCATTTGTCAGCGGCGACAGTGTTACGGAAATATTTTCTGCGCCGGTGGCGTTGTCAGGATTCGCGAGCGGCGGACGGTTCGTCACCGTCACTGTAATAAGCGAAGAATTCGTTCCGCCGATTCCGTCCGTAATCGTGTAGCCAATTGTCGCGGTGCCGATGAAATTGGTTGTCGGAGTGAACAAGACATTTGTGCCACCGATGATTGATGCAATTCCATTTGTCGGAGCGACAGAAATGATTGTCAAAATTCCGCCGGGGGTTTGCACAGAATCGTTTGCCAGTGGATTAATTGTCCGTGACGTATTTTCCGTCATTGATGTAACGTCTGGATTTGCCAGCGGCGGCAAATTGGAAACGGTGATTGTGATGAACGAACCGTTCGTGCCACCAATTCCGTCGATGATGGTGTAGCCAACCGTCGTCGTGCCGACAAAATTTGTTGTCGGGGTGAACAAAATATTTGTGCCGCCCAGAATTGATGCCGTTCCATTCGTCGAAGCGATGGAAATAATTGCCAATGTTCCACCCGGCGTTTGCACAATGTCATTGGTCAGCGGTGACAGTGTGACGGAAACATTTTCCGGCGCTGTTACGTTATCTGGATTTGCAATCGGCGGAATATTTGCGACCGTCACCGTGACGACCGATGAATTCGTGCCGCCAATTCCGTCCGTAATCGTGTAACCAACTGTCGTCGTGCCGATGAAATTTGTCGCCGGCGTGAACAAAATATTTGTTCCAGAAATAATCGCCGTTCCATTTGTCGGATTTACCACGATGATTGTCAATGCGCCGCCCGGAGTTTGAACAATATCATTTGTGAGCGGCGATAGAGTAATGGAATTATTTTCCACGACGTTCGCGTGGTCGGGATTTGCAATCGGCGGAATGTTGGTGACCGTCACGGTGATGAGCGACGAATTTGTGCCGCCGACGTTGTCAATGATTGTGTAACCAATCGTCGCCGTGCCGAAGAAATTCACTGACGGCGTGAATGAAACATTTGTGCCGCTGATAATCGTCGCCGTTCCATTCGTCGCGCTGACAGAAATAATTGTCAGCGTGCCGCCCGGCGTTTGCACAATGTCATTTGTTGATGGCGACAGCAAATTGCCCGCGCTGTTTTCCGCAACGAAATAATTGTCCGGATTTGCAATCGGCGGCGCGTTGGTAATCATCGTAATCACGGGCGGATTCGTGTTGTTATTCGGCGTCGGGTCAAATGTCGGGCTTCCGACCGTCGCAAAATTTGTCACCGTCGTTCGCAACGTTGAAATCACCGTCAAGGTAAGATTTGTTTTCACGTTCGACGTCAAATTGAGATTTGTCCAAATGACTTGACTGTTCGCGTTCGTTGCCGCAGCCGGTAACGCGCTGACAAAAATTAATCCTGTTGGCAAACTGTCAGTCACGGAAATTGAACTCGCCGCGGATGGACCAAAATTTGTCACCGAAATCGTGTAATTAAAATTCGTGTTGAATAAAACTCCCGCCGGACCGCTCTTGCCGATGCCCAAATCAGAAATCGGCGTAACGGTTGTGATGACCGGCGCGTTGGTGTTGTTATTTGGCGTTGGGTCTCCCGTCGGCGAATTAACGGTCGCGATATTAGTCAGCGTGCCGCTCGTTGGTGCGACAACGGTCAAAGTCAAATTCGTTGCAGCATTTGCCGCCAATGTCCCGAGCGACCAACTCACGATGCCCGAATTGTTCACGCCGCCGCTGCTGGCGTTTGTAAATATTGCGCCTGCGGGAATTGCGTCGGTCACAACCACGCCGCTCGCCGATGACGGGCCGATATTTGTGACTGAAATCGTGTAAATCAAATTACTCGTCGCAAAAACAAATGCGGCAGCGCTCTTCGTAATTGCCAAATCTGCAAATGGCGACACGGTTGTAATCACCGGCGCACTGGTGTTGTTCACGATGTTACTGTCAAGCGTTGGCGAACCGACAATTACCGTGTTCGTCAGCGTGCCGCTCGATGGCGCGATCACAGTCAAATTCAAATTCGTTACCGAGTTCGCTGCCAAAATTCCGAGCGACCAGGTAACAACGCCGGAATTATTCGCGCCATTGCCGCTGGCGCTTGCAAATGTTGCGCCCGCCGGAATTGTGTCGGTCACGACTACGCCGCTCGCCGATGACGGGCCAAAGTTGGTGATTGAAATATTGTAAGTCAGATTGCTCGTCGCGAACACGGAAGCCGCCGCGCTTTTGCCTGCAGCCAAATCGGCAACCGGCGTCACGGTCGTGATGGCTGGCGGATTTGTGTTGTTCAGCAAGTTAGTGTCAATCGTCGGCGAACTGACGACAGCGAAATTGGTGAATGTGCCCGTCGCGGGCGCTTTGACAGTCACGGAGAAATTTGTCGCTGAATTTGCCGTCAAAGTTCCGAGCGACCAGTTGACGGTTCCAGAATTATTCACACCACCGGCAGTTGCGTTCACAAAACTTACGCCGGCGGGCAATGAGTCGGTGACGACGACGCCACTGGCATCGCACGGTCCCGAATTGGTGACGGAAATATTATAAATGAAATTGCTTGCGGCCAAAATTCCGGCAGGAGCAATTTTCGTAATCGCCAGATTTGCCACGGGAATAACGGTCGTGTTGACTTGAGCGCTGGTGTTGTCCGTCAAATTCGTGTCGGCAGTCGAAGACGTTGCGCTGGCAATGTTGCTGATGGAGCCGGTGAGCGGAGCGGTCACGGTCAAAGTCAAATTCGACGCCGAATTTGCCGCCAAAGTTCCGATAGTCCACGACACGATGCCGGAACTTAAATTTCCATTTCCGCTGGCACTGCCAAAATTCACGTTTAGCGGCAACGTATCGCTGGCAACGACATTGCTAGCGGAAGCTGGACCTGCGTTGGTCACGACGATTGTGTAAATCAAATTGCTCACGGCCAAAACAGTTGCGGGAGCGGATTTAGTAACGCTGATTTTTGCAACGGGCGAAATGGTAATCGTAATTCCTGCCGAATCGCTGCCACCGTTGCTGTTGGTGATGGTGTAGCCGACGGTCGCCGTGCCGACAAAATTATTCGCCGGAGTGAATAGCACATTTGTGCCGTTGACGATGGAAGCAATGCCGTTAGTTGGCGCGACGCTCAAAATTGTCAGCGCAAATCCGCCGGTCGGGATGTCATTTGAAGTTGCGCCAATTGTGACAGGCATATTTTCGAGCGTGGTGGCATTGTCCGGCACGGCAACGGGCGCGGTATTGGTGCTTGGCGAACCGACGAAGTAATCAAAGAAATCATTTCCATTCGTGACAACGCCATTGCCAAGAATCATTGGAAGGAGATTGTCGTTCGGCGGCGCAGAATCGCCAGTGCTGGTGTAACTCGAAAGGTCGGTTTCGCGAACGATGTAACTTCCGGGCACGACACCCGCAAATGAATATGTTCCGCTCGCGGAAGTAATCGCCGATTGCACGACCGGTTCGCCGTTGTCAACGATGCCATTTGAGTTCAAGTCTTGAATCAAATCCACCGTAACGTTGGAAATGCCGAAATCACCGGCCTGAAAAAATCCGACGCCGTTCAAATCATTCCAAACCGTGCCGCTGCTGGTGGCGTAATTTGTGATGGCTGGCTGATAATCGAAGAAATTATTTGTGCTGGTCGAAAGATTGGTGAACACGACTGACGCGCGTCCGTTCGCGGGAGAAAAATTTGCGTAGCCGGCCGGCGGCGTTTGCACGACAACGTAATTGCCGTTGGTCAAATTCAGCAATTCATAGTGGCCGAGCGAATCGCTGGTCGTGAGTTGAACGAGCGTGCCATCGGACGGGTCGCCGTCAGCGTTCGGGTCGGTATAAAGTGAAATGCTGACATCTGACAACGGCAAATCATTTGTGGTGACAGTGCCGCTTTGGTCAATGTCATTGTAAACTGCGCCGGTGATTTTTGCCGCGCCGGTTGTCAGGCCGGTTGTGCTCGATGCTGTAGGAATCGTGTTGCCATTGCTATCCACGGCGAAATCGCTCGTGGCAGTATTGTTCGCCGGATTGTCTGCGCCGACGACTTTATTTGTCACATCAATCGTGATGGTCGCGTTCGTCGCCAGCGAGCCTGCGCCGGTGATGTCGTTCCACAATAAATCGCCCGAGCCAGTTGCATCGGGCGCGACGGATGCGCCGACGAATTGAAAATCTGCCGCGCTAAACGTGTCTTCGAGAGGAATGCTGGTAATGGGTGTCGTGCCGGTATTTTTGACGACGATTTGGAAGACGACGTTGCTGCCGATGTTGACGGTCACGTTGGTCGGCGTCAAAACGGTTTTGGTAACGGTCAATGCCGGATGCGTGATGACAACGGAAGCAAAACTTGTGTTGGTTATTACGTGGAAGGAAGCGGCGGACGCAAAATTGGTTGCCGATGCGCTGGAATTTGTCGCCGTGAAATTCACCGTGATATTTGTAATCAAACCGGACGGCAATGCGCCGAAGTTCGACCACGTCAACGAGCCTGCGCCAATTACGAGCGGCGTGAGACTCGCGGATTGAAATGCAAACGCATTGACGGGGAACGTGTCGGTCACAAAAATATTCGTCAGTGTCGTGCTACCGGTGTTGACGATTTGCAAATTGAATTGGACTGTTTGCCCAACAGTCGTGGTAGTTGACGTGACGAGGGATTTCGTCATTTTAATTGAATTAACTCCTGGCGCACTTTGAATGACCGCTGTTGCTGAAGAAGTGTCGCTGGAATCATCGGGGTCGGTGTAGTTCACCGTGAGCACTGAGCCAACCGGCGCGAGCAGCGTGCCGTTGTTTGCGCCGGCGCCGAGCGTCGTGCTTGAAGAAATTCCATTTGTGAAAATGCCGGTGTTGGGCCCGGTTTCAACAAGCGTCACATTCTCGGAATCACCGCTGCTGCTCGTGATGGTTGCGGGAATCCTGTCAACCGTCGCTGCATTTGTGTTTTGGTCCAAATCCTGAACGCTTACATAAACGATTTGATTTGCCGGATAACCATTTGTCGGAATTCCGCCAGCGGTCATGAATGTCGCCGTGCTCGGCGTGCCGAGGTCAACGAAATTTAAATTTACTGACGTTGAAGCGGTATTCGTGATGCCTTCGGTGCCTTCAATCGCGGTTCCAGAAACAGTGTAGGCGCCAACGGTCGTGCTTGTTTGCCATCGGAATTCGTAAATGCGATTTGTTCCGTCGTCGCTCACGATATTTGCTCCGTTAAGATTGGTCGCGATGTCGCCGCTCGCGCCGGGACCGTCAATGTTCAAATTCAAACTGGTAATGTCGTAAGTGCCAAACGGGTCGGTGACGGCTGCACGCGCGTAAAGCACATCACCATTGTTTGCGACGGCGACGGCATTGCCCGCAGGATAAGCGGAATCATAAATGCCGAAATTGTTGACGCTGATGACCGTGGTCGTGGGCAAAATAATTTTTGAAGGTTTTGTAGCGCTATCATAATCAATGACGAAACCAACACCGGCTTGGGCGTTGGAGATAACGAAATCAATCGCCTGTCCACTCGGAATCGTCACTGTATTGGTAAGTGCGCCGACCCAGACGAGGTTGCTATTGGCAGAATTGTAGGATGCGTTGGTCAGTGTAATCAGATTTGTCGTGCCGTAGTTTAGCTGGGCCGTGATGGCCGGACTTGCCGGCATGGAACCGCTGGTGACAGATACAAAATTGGTGATAGCAATGACACCGCCGTTGGGAAGGCTGAAGCCCGAACTGAATACGGGTGTCTGGGTGAAAGTTGTCACATTGGTTCCCCCAACAGGCTTGATAGAAACGGAAATGGAACTCCATACCCCGCTGCCGGTCACAGTCCACAAGTTGGTGACATTCGCCGCGCCCGGCGTAACACTGCCTGCACCGAAAGTAAGATTTCCACCGTTGATGGACGTTCCCCAAATTTTGACCTGATTGGAGCCGGTGGCTGCCGCCGCCGAACCTGACCGGGAAGTGACGAAGTTTAAAACCTGTTCACCGGCAGCTGATACAATTTTATTGGTCACCGAGGCACCTGTGCCATCAGTGTTATTGGTCCGAGAAAATGGCGTTAACTGATCAACTCCAGTGAAAACTGTCGCTGCAGCAATGATTGACCCCTGGCTGGCGCTGAAATTAATCACGACATTCGTAGTGCCAATCGGTGGATTCAACAGCCGCCACAATTCCGAGCGGGCCATATTACCGGCATTCGCGCCGTCCCGCCACGAAGTTACGAGCGACATGGCCTGTCCGCTATAAGTCATGGTGCTGATACCGGCTGTGCCGGACGGGTCACATGAAACCGCCACGAGCAGCATACGGTTGGCCCCGCTGACCGATACGTTGGTGATTGTAACGGAACTGCCCGAAGCGAAAGTCATTACATTGGTTGCCACGAGCGCAATCGTCCCGCTGCCGGTGCCGAGCGTCACCGATTGCGCCGTCGTGTTGTCGCCTGTCGCTACGGGATCAACACGATCCATATCTTGGTTAAGCGGGCTGACAGCGTTCGTGCTTAAATAGAGCACTTTGTTCTGGGTTGAAATTTGAATGATTGCATTGGCGGAACAAGAATTTCCATAGAGCGGATCCGTAAATGAAACTTGCAGTGAATCGCCGGCAGCTACATTTAAAATTCCATCCTGTTGTCCCAAGCCTGACAAAATACTTGATGGCAACCCGCCGACAATTGTGAATACGCCGGTGTTTGTGCCGGTTTCGGTAAATGTCACCGTTTCGCTGTCGCCGTGAGTCAGATTTTGAATAACGGCAGTTTCCGTTTGAACTGTATTTGAAGAAGTATTCGCGCCCGGGTCAGTAAGCGTGCAAAAAATTGTGCCGCCTGCGACATAAAAATTGACAGGCGAACCGCCGGAATCCGTGAATATCACGGTGCTGGAATTGGTTCCAGCCGGAACCACGTTTTGCGAGTTCAAATTATAGCCGGCAACATTTACCGTGTTGCTGACCGAACCGGATCCGATAACTTTCGCGCGATATTTGAAAATGCTCGTGCCATCACGAAGAATAATCGGAATCGTATAGCCGTTTGGCGCGCCGAGCGGAAAACCATTTGTCGTAGTGATGCTGTCAGGAATCGAAGTGCCGTTAATCGTTGTGCTATTAGTGACGTAGATTAACGATGGTGGCGGACCGTCAATCACCACGGTATTTCCCAACGGAAGCAAGCCGCGATTATCCAACTCGACGGTGTATTCCAGCGTGTCGCCGAGACTTAATCCCGTTGGTGGCGCATCGGTGACGATGATTGAACTCTTTTTCAAAATCGGCACTGGAAACGGCAACACCGGCGTGCCCGCGTCAATGTATGGATTTCCCGGCGCGGCCACGGTCGGGTCTTCGCCCCAAGCAGCGCTGATTAAAGTTCCGCTCAACGTGTAAAGCCGCATTCCAGTCTGGTCTTTGCTCGGGTCAAAAATCGTTTTCGATTGTAACGCCGCCAAATCATAATTTGTATCGTAATGGTTTCCATTCGGGTCAATTAGCGGGCCCGCATGATTGCCTTTGTAATCTACATAAACGCGCGTCGCCGCCAGTGGCGTCACCCAGACGGGACTGCCATCCTGTGTGCCATCGCTGCTGCCCGGCCCCCAACCGACAACAGCTTCCGTTGTCAAACTTCCTTTCGGCAAAAGCGTGAAACCCCAGTTGTAAGATGTGTCGCTCGACGGATTCGCCGCAACGGTGCAAAGTGCCGTGAATTTCGCGCCGCCCGCGCTCGTGAAACTTGCGCCAGATTTTTGCGGCATTTGATATTGATAAACGCCGTTGGACGCCGGCACAGAAAAACTTCCGGTGCCTAAAAGATTTGTGTAATTAATCGTGATGGCGTTCGTGTTCGGATTGCAAAAATAAATATATGTCGGCTGGCCATTGGTCGAAGAACCGACCGGTGTGTAATAGCTGTCGCTCCATTCGCTCGTCGGATAAAGCGTGAACCAATCCATCGCGTAACTGGCATTGATGTGGCCGCACATCAAATTCACCTGCACAATTTTCGTCGCCGTTACCGTCGCGCCTTTTTTGATGCCGCCGTTGTAAAGAAATGATTCGCCTTGATTCAAAGTGAAATTCGTCGCCGTCAATGGGCCGGAACCATCCGGGTCAATTGTCACGGTTGTCCCGTTTTGCGCCGCCATCACAAACATGCCGACGTATTGAAACAAATTATTCGTCATGTCTTGTCCAACCGGACTGACGTAATTCGTGTCGTAATCAATTGTCGAAGGCACCACGACCGAGCCGCCATAAACCGAGCCGGGCGGTTGCGGCCAGCCCGCGCGCGCCACGACCAATGCTTTGTTCGCTTCGATGCGGTCGCGTCCATCATATAAAATTTGCGACGGGTTGCGCGGAATTGTCACGTAGTTCGTCAAGGCAATCACCGTTCCGGCGGGAATTCCCACGGGGTCGTTCGTAAATCCCGGGCAAATGCCGTTCGTGTTAATGCCGTCGCCCCAAATTTTTGTCGTCGCCTGTGTGGGATGGCTTAAATCCGTTTCGTAACCGTCTTCCCAATGGTCGTAATAAATCACCGTGCCATCCGCGCTGGCCACAATGGAAAAAATGGAATAGATATTCGTGCCTACCACGCTCGGCTGCACCGTGGAACATGCCGTTGAAATTTGTTTCTCGGGCATCGGCAGATAAAATTCCTGCACCAGGTTGATGCCATGGGCTGACAGAGCGCAAATCAGCACACCAAAACAAAATAACAAGCGTTTTAGGTTACACTTCATGACTTGGTTGATTTATTGATTTCTGAATCCAACAGATTCGCTACGACAGAGCGTAACGGGTGGGCAACGGATTCAGGTTGCTCTTCTAATTACAATCATCGTTGCCAAGCCGACTTGCGTTTGCAAGCACTTTTTCACCATTGTAAAAACTATTGAAAAAATTGCACTCGCCTGCCAAAATGTGCACTTCAAATGGCCAGAAAACAAAAACGCGTTCTTATTGCCCTCGGCTGGTATGACTATCGGCTGCATCGCGGTATCGAAAAATTTGCGCTCGAACATAATTGGCATCTCTCCGCAAATCTCGCGCGCGAAAAAGTCATCCCGTGGGGTTGGGAAGGCGATGGCATCCTCGCGTGGCTCGGCGC
>JAJPKI010000038.1 GCA_021323835.1 Verrucomicrobiota bacterium
GCCAGCGATTGCAGCAACTTCGCACCCGCGCCTTGCGAACTTCCGCCGAAGGCGATTCCGATGGTAAATTCATGCCGATGTTTGAGATCAATTTCGCCGGTCAATGCGATATTGCCATTTTCGGCGGCGCAAAATTCCCAATCCATTTTGAAATTGTCCGTCAAGTCCTGCCAGCCGTCACTCGCGCCGACATACCCAACGGAGCGGCGGGAAAAATTGGTGCTAGAGCCCATGACCAGATGCGTGCCTGCGCGTTCGGCGCGGAGAAATTTGTGACCGCTGATTTCAGAGCAGCAACCGGAGTTGCCCGCGCCGTGACGTGCAATGTGTGGTGCGAGCAACGCGTAAAGCCTTAATTTTCCGCGCAAAGATTTGTCGAGGAGTTCGAGTTTGGTATGCACGAGCAACACGGATCGATGTGGGTCGGTGAGCACATATTTTATTAGCCGGTAACGTCCATTGCGCTCCGAGTTGGTCAGGCGATAAAAAGGGCAGTCGCGTTCCGGGTATTCAATTTTATGATCCAGATCGCGTTTTTCCTCATGGCAAAATGTTTCGCCGTCGCTGATGAGAAATTGAAAATCGCGCGTGTTTGGCTGGTCAACGTGCGGATAATAAATTTCGTTCACGATGCCGTGGCTCAACGTGAACCATAAACGGCAACTGCTGTGATAGGCCGTCCCCAAACCTTCCTTCGCGCTCGAAGTCCAGCGCGGCTCAATGCCAGGCGCGCCGAATGCCCCGGAATTATCAGACAAGTTCATTTTGGAGAATTGTGGCTGTATGATTTATTCCAAAGACGAAGACCGCCGCGAAATGCGTTAGCGTTGTCTCCGATTTGGCTGCCGGGCGGAAGTTTTTTGAGCAGCCGCGCATTGCCACCGCCCAAAACGACATAATCCGCCTCCAACGCGGCCTTGAGTTGCATGACGACATCGTTGACATGACGCCGCCATTTCTTTTTTCCAAGCCGCTTGAGTCCGGCCAGCCCGACGTAGTCTTCGTAAGTTCGTCCTTTTTTGTAAGGCAGATGCGCGAGTTCCATTGGTTCGAGATCACCGTCAACAATCATCGCCGAACCCAGGCCAGTGCCCAAGCCGAGAAAGAGCATCCGTTTTCCTTGATAACTTCCCAATGCCTGCATCGCCGCGTCATTGATGATTTTTACCGGGCAACCGAATGCCTTTTTGAAATTAAATTTTACCCAGCCATCACCGAGGTTATGAGGTTCGCTGACAATGTGTCCGTGAAGCACAGCGCCCGGATAGCCAATCGTGATGGCGTCGTATTTCCAGCCGGCGATAATTTTCCGAACTGCCGCGACCATTTTGTTCGCGGTCATTTTCGATCCGGATCGAATTTCCAAACGATTTTTGTGGTAGGTATCACGCACTTTTACATGCGTGCCGCCAACGTCAATGACTAGGATTTTCATGCGATAAATTTATTTTGTTCGCCAGTCAGTTCGGCGAAATCGGTTTTATCATAGCCTGATACATCATTTCCTCGCTGAAGAAGGGTGAACCATATAATTCGTAACCGCCGCTTAATTTTTCATTCACCCTTTTTGAAAGTTCGTCATGAGTTGCAGCGTCGGCGTGAAAAGGAACCGCAACGATTGTGTATTCGATTGGATTTTTCATGTGATGTTGGTTACGAATTCTTTCCCCTTTTCTTATCAGCGAGCACCAACTCGGTCGGCAGCGGCCAACGATGTCCGGGTGATAAAAGTTCCTGAACATTTTCTGGCCCCCAACTCCCGGCGGCGTAATTGGGAAAATCGCTCGGTGCCGTGGCCTGCCACGCTTCGAGCACCGGCATCAGAAGTTCCCACGCGGCTTCGACTTGATCGGCGCGCATGAAGAGCGTCGCGTCCTTTTTCATCACGTCCCACAAAAGTGTTTCGTAGGCATCGGGCGAAGGTGCGTCGAAGCTCTCGCGATAACTGAAACGCATGTCCACCGGACGCAACTGCATTTTCGGCCCCGGATATTTGGCCTGAAAACCCAAGACGATGCCTTCGTCAGGCTGAATGGACAAAACGAGACGGGACGGCTGCCAGCCGAGCGAAGCTTCGGGCGGAAACGACCTATGCGGCACGGCGCGAAATTGGATGGAAATTTCCGACGCCTGCTGCGGCAGGCGCTTGCCTGTGCGCAAATAAAATGGAACGTCCTGCCAGCGCCAGTTATCGAGAAATAATTTCAACGCCGCGAACGTTTCTGTTTTGGAATCGGGCGCAACGCCTTTTTCTTCGCGATAGCCGGGCGTTTTTTTTCCAGCGATATTGCCGGAACCATATTGGCCGCGCACGGCGGATTGCGGGACTGCGTCGCGGGAAATCGGGCGTGCCGCGTGGAGAACGTCCACTTTTTTGTTGCGGATTTCGTCGGCCTCGAAGGAGACCATCGGTTCCATCGCCACGAGACAGAGCAGTTGCATCAAATGATTTTGCACCATGTCGCGCAGCGCGCCGGCGTGATCGTAATAACCGCCGCGATGCTCGACGCCCACAGTTTCGGCAACCGTGATGGTCACATAATCAATATAGCGACGATTCCACATCGGCTCGAAAAGCGGATTGGCGAAACGAAAGGCCAGAATGTTCTGCACGGTTTCCTTGCCGAGATAATGATCAATCCGAAAAATTTGGGATTCGTCGAAGCTGGCGGCCAGAATGGCGTTCAACGCGCGCGCCGATTCCAAGTCGTAGCCGATGGGTTTCTCGATTACGATCCGCGCAAATTCCCGGTCACGCGACAATCCGGCTTTACCGAGATATTTTGGAATTTCGCCGAACATGCTCGGCGGCGTGGCCATGTAAAAAATGCGATGAGCTTTTGTTCCCCATGCCTTTTCCAACTTCGCGCATTGTTTGCCCAAAGCCGCGTAGGTCGCAGGTTTCTTGAAATCGCCCTGCTGGTAATGAATGTGCTTCGCGAACTGATTCCACGCGGCGGTCTTGGCTTTTCCGAAACGGGAGAATTGATTGACGCCGTCGTGCAACCGGCGGCGCAACGCGTCATCGCCGAGCTTGATGCGGTCAACTGCGATGATTGCAAATTCAGCGGGCAGGCTGCGATCCTGCGAAAGGTCGAACAAGGCCGGAACGAGTTTCCGCCACGTTAAGTCACCGGCTCCGCCAAAAATGACGAACACCGTCGGTTCGAGTTGGTCATTCGTTTTCATTGGTTTCATTTCGCCTCCCATTCCATGTGAAAAGTGCCTTTCGCATCAATCCGTTCATAAGTATGCGAACCAAAATAGTCACGTTGGGCTTGGACGAGATTGGCGGGCAACCACGCGCTGCGATACGCATCAAGATAGCCCAACGAAACCATCAGGCCGGGCGCAGGAATTCCCAATTCACCCGCAACACAAACTGCCTTGCGCAAATCTTCCTGATGTTCCATGAGTTTGCGCGAAAAGTTGGCATCGAGCAGTAAATTCGGCAAATCGCGTTTCGCGCGAAATGCCGCGCAGATGTCTTCCAGCAACGCGGCGCGGATGATGCAGCCGCCGCGCCAGATTCGTGCGACGGCTTCGAGATCGAGTTGATATTTGTATTTTTCTGAAGCAGCGGTCAAAAGCGCCATGCCCTGCGCATAGGTGACAATCATCGCGGCAAAAAGCGCGCGACCCAGTTGCGTGAGAAAAGCATTACGGTCGCCAGCGAATCGCGGCACGGGTCGTTGATAAATTGCACCGGCCTGTTCACGTTCTTTTGCGAACGCCGATAGATTCCGCATCGCAACCGCCAAATCAATGGTTGGAGTCGGCACTTGCAGTTCCATTGCGCTTTGTGATGTCCACATACCGGTGCCATTCTGCTTGGCCACGTCGAGAATTTCGTCAATCAATCGCTTGTCAGTTTTCTCGTCCTGTTTGGAGAAAATATGGCTGGTGATTTCGACCAAGTAACCGTTGAGTTCGTCCTTGTTCCATAAATTATAGACCTCATGCAACTCATCGTCGTTCAATCCCAGACCGCGCTTCATCAAATCGTAGGTCTCGGCAATCAATTGCATGACACCGTATTCGATGCCATTGTGAACCATCTTCACGAAGTGACCTGCCGAACCGGGGCCGAGATAAGTTACGCATGAATCGCCATTGACCTTCGCGGCGGCGGCTTCAAAAATGGGACGGAC
>JAJPKI010000025.1 GCA_021323835.1 Verrucomicrobiota bacterium
GGTGACGCCTATTTGCGGGTTTTTATACGAACGCTCGTCCTGGTTGCGGTTCTCACCTTTCTTGTCTCATGGGGCAACACGGTCACATCGGTCGTGGATTCAACCGTCAAAAATGTTTTGCACGTTGATCCGACACAAATTTATGGCGAATACCAAAACGCGCTCCAAATGCAAAAAATGCCTGACAACAATCCAAGCTGGTGGCAGAAAGTTTTTTCAATCACGGCAACGATTTTTGAATCTCTTATTTCAGCGTTTCTGTGGCTCTTGGGCTGGGTGGCAAGCGCCATTGTCTTCTATGCCTACATCCTTCAGAAAATCATCCTCTATTTTGGCTACGCTCTCTCGCCGATTTTCGTCGGCTTTTTCGCCTTTGGTAGTTTGTATGACATTGCCAAACGATATTTTTTGAACTTGGTCGGTGTCATGTTGTGGCCGCTGGGATGGGGTGTCGCCGGACTGATTACGCAAGGGTTGATTGATTTTATGACGGACCAAAGTTTTCTGCACACGGGCGGTTTACAAGGAATCAGCGGTTACACGCTGCAAAGTTTTATCGGCGCGGCCATGTTGGGCATCTGGCTCATTTTTAGCACGATTGCCGCTCCAGTAATAATCGCGAAATCGCTCACAGGCAGCTTCCTTGCGGGTGCGGCTTTGATGAGCGGCGCGGCAGCAGCAGGTCGTTCCGCCGTAGTGACGGCAGCAACCGTGGGAACTGCTGTTGCGTCCGGTGGCGGTGGTGCGGCGGCAGCGGCTGGTGTAATTGCTGGAGCGGGCTCCGGTCTGGAATCGCTTGTCGGAACTTCTTTGGGCATGGGCGGCGGCTCGCTGGTCGGCTCGCTCACCGGCTCTTTTGTTTCGGTGAGATCGGGTGGCAGAGGAGCGCAAAAAAATCAAAACGGAAAAGTTGAAAATCCAACATTTAAGGCCGATGATTTAACCGGAGACAAAGCAGTCGCCGAGACATTGAAGAAAGCGAAAAAATAATTCGGTGACGCGATGCGAATATGATTTTCGAGATAATTTGCTGGGCTGGCTTGATATTTGTCGCCCTGACTTTGCCCGGCGCATTGCGACGGCGCGGCAATGGAGCAAACCGCGTCCCTCGCGTTATCAGTGATGTAGAACCAAATCCACCTCGCCAAAACACAAACGTTTTGGCGGCTGACCGCGCAGAATACTACGACTTGTTGGAACAACACATTGCAGACCCTCTGAACGTTCCACCTCCTATTTTACCGTCGAAGCCTCATTCATATTGGGGCAATGAAGCCGATGTTTTCGGCAAAGCCGGTGACAATGTTGGTTGATTTTCCCCTCCGCATTTTGTTCCGAATTCGGGCAAATTTTTTCGTGGTGCGCGTTACGTTTGTTCCATGAATGGTGAAACAAACGAAAATAGGGTGCCTATTCCAAAAGCAGCGAAACAATTGGGCATAGATTCTTTCAGCCTTTACGGACTCATTCAGGATGACAAGGTGCATCCGCGCCGCGAGCGTTGGGGTGAGTTGGTCGTTCTTCAAGTTGAAGTGGACGAAATTCTTAAAAAACCAGTTGGAAAGAAATGAGGTGATTTATGCCGCTCAAACGAAACGGAGAGATAAGCAAATACGCTGTGCCTGATTTCGTAGGGAAGTTGACACGCGCAGAATTTGATTCTTACAACGATGCCTTTGAAACAATCAAAGATGAATTCGCCACGCTTGAACAAATCAAAAAGGACATGACGGAATTAACTGCAAATCCGGGACTGTTCACGATTCCTGATTCACAATTCGTCCAGCAATCACTCGAAACGCAGCATAGCGAACGAGGCGATTTGAATTTGAGTTGGGATATACGCTCGCGGCTTTTGAAATTAAATCATTCTGACATTTTTTTGTGCGAACGCATGACGGCAGATGGAAAACAATTTGCCGTGATTCAACGTTACGAAAACGACTCGCCATACGCACAGGCAAACGGCAACACCACCGTGATGCTTGTCAGCGATGACGCTCAAAAAGCTGTTGAAGATTATGTCGCTCGCGCTGAACACACGCTGCGCTTTATGGCAAGCAACATGGTGGCGACAGCGCAAAAAGTCGTTTGGGAAAGAGTTGCCAGCCAAAATCCGAGCCGTGTTATTAGAGCAATTTCCGAACGGTGCGCGAAGGTCGTAGATGACGCGCACGATGAGATTCAAGCGCAAAGCCTTGAACGAAAATTGTCACAACGGCATTCAGTCGGGCAAGGCGTATGAATTCGCAACACGAACAATTTTTGAATCTCAAAACACTCCCAGCTCGTGTGCGAGTTGAAGAAGCGGCTTTGCTATTAGGCTTCTCCGTGCATGAAGTTCCGATTTTGGCAGCGCGTGGTTTGATAAAACCGTTGGGTCATCCGCCGCTTACGGGCGTAAAATACTTTGCTGCGGTCGCGCTGGAAGAGTTGCGAAAAGATGAAAAATGGCTGGCAAAGGCTTCCGACTGCATCGTGGAATACTGGCGCAACGTAAATGAAAAAAGAAAATCGGCGCGGGGCAAATCAACTGACGCCGCGCCGATGGGTCAAGGCCGCTTCAAACGCCAATCCCTGTTTTCGGCGTCTCGTTCCGCTCGCCATGCGGAGACAGCGGAATGATTTTCTTTTCGTATTCTTCAAGGGATGGAATCTTCATCAAAGCGCGTTTCGCATAAGAACGATGAATGGCTTTGCTGTTATGTCCTAAATTTTCCATCGCAAAGCGTTCGGGATAACCCGCCGCCTTTGCCCGTTCCGCCCACGAATAGCGATAACTATGGAGCGTAATGCCCTTGATGCCAAGCCGCTGGCAGCGTTGCCAAAACTCTGTCGCGCGGTCGTTGCAACGGACACTGGATAAATACGGAAACAATTTGCCTTCGGATGGCAGGTCTTTAAGCAAGTTCAATGCTTCTTCACCCAAGTGGACAATTACCGGCCTGCCGGTCTTTTTACGCATGAAACTGATGGTTTTATTTTCCCAATCAATGTCTTCGGCATACAAATTGGCAACGTCGCTCTGACTGCCGCCCAAGTGCCAGCACAGTTGGTAAAACATTTTCCGTTCGAGATTCTTTTCGACGGCAATAATTTTTTTATGCTCCTCAAACGTAACGGCGCGCTTGGGTTTGAATCGAATCGGCGGCCACTGGCGTTTCGGCAAAATCGAAGCCGGAAGCCAATTCATATCAATGGCGAAATTGTGCATCCGCCGCAAATAGGTGTTCACGGAAACTTTGCCACATTGTAAAACGTGAAGCAGATTTTCGGCTTGGGTTTCGATGAGTAAACGATTTCGGATGGGGTCGAACCATTTTGATTTCGCCATAACTTTCCAACGGGTTTGGTTCTCGCCGGTCTTGGTGCGGATAATTTCATCAAAGACGTGCTGCCAAGTGCGTGTCGCAAAAGTGCTATCGGTGGCGGTCAAATATGCTTTGGCGATTTGCAGATTGAGCGCCGGTTGCCGCGCGGCTTCGTTTTTGGAATGAAGCAAGGTGAGAGCCTCGGCTTCGTTTCTGGTTTTCAAACTCGACTGCTTTCGAGTCACCGTGTCCTCGGCATAGTATTTTCCGTTGCTGCGCCGATATAGAATGAACCGCTGTTTCATAACATTACCTTTCTTTTTGCAGGTAATGTGAATCAGTCCGATGCCGCAGCGTTAATTTGCCATCCAACTGCTGGCTCATTGCTGCCGGACGGTTAAGCGATTGAACTGCTTTTTCCGTCCGTGTCACTGGCAATTTCACTGGCAATTTTCTCCTGAACCTCGCAGAAAACCCTTAAAATTTGGATTTAAGGCTGGAGGCGGAGATCGGAATCGAACCGACGAATGAGGCTTTTGCAGAGCCCTGCCTTACCACTTGGCTACCCCGCCGCCATTGGGAAAAATCAGAATAATTCCTTTTTCGTCCGAAGCAAGTGAAGTTTGAGGTTAATTCGCAAAACCCAATTTATGCCGGTGCTTCCAAAGTTCCTTCGGCTTGAAAATTCCCGCCGGTGTGATGATTCCCGTAATCAATTCCGCCGGCGTCACGTCAAATCCCGGATTACGCGCGCCGCTCGACGGATTTGCCGTGCGGATATATTCGCGTTTGCCGCGCGA
>JAJPKI010000336.1 GCA_021323835.1 Verrucomicrobiota bacterium
GAAGGACGGCGAACCGAAAATTTCGTGGCTGATGATTAAATCGGAAGCAGATGCGAAACCCATTTCCGCGCGCGCAGACGATAAATCCGCGAAGTCCGGCAAGACGATGAAACAAATTGCGGGCGCCAATGGAAAAGTTTGGCCATCGAACAAAAAATCTTCTTCGAGCGCGGGGAGTTCGACAAATTCGTTGAAAGAAAAAATTCGGGCGATTAAGGCAAAGGCCAAAAAATAACCGCCGCAAGATTTTTCCTGCGGCGGTGTTCCGACATTTTATTTTAACTACGGCTGACGCAGGATGTAATACAGCGACGCGTTGGTCGGGACGGAATTGGTGAACGAATAATTTCCAGAACCGGCCGGATTTTCAATGGCTGCTCCAATAACCGGCCAATTTGCCAGAGGCGCGGCGACATTATTGGTCGCGAGCACCGAATAGCTCAAGCCGGTGATATTGGTGAAGGCAAACACAATTTTGCCGTTACTGAATTGCACGCCGCGCAGCGTGGAACGAATCGGCGCAGGAATATTAAATGACGAGCTGGTCACCACTGGCAATCCACTCGCTGTGAACGAAATCGTCGCACCAATGACAGAATTGGTGCTGAACGCGGTCAGGTTTGTGAACGTGCTCACGCCGAGAATCGGGTTCACCGCAGTTGACCCGCCCAAAGTCCACGTCGTTTGCACTGCAGCGGCGGCGATGTTAAGCACGCTGTTGGTGACGACGTTTCCAAATGCATCTTCGATTTTGACAACGGGCTGATTGGTCAACGCGCCGCCGTCGCCGAGCGGAGATTTTGGTTGAGTGGTGATGACCAATTGCGTCGCCGGTCCGAAGGTCAGCGTTTGCACGATGGAATTGGTGCTGTAACCGTTGGCGCTAATGACGATAGTTTTTGCGCCGGTGGTTTGCAACAACGCCGATTGCGACGCGTCGAAAACAATTTTACCGGAAACATTCGTGGAATAGGCAGCAACTGGTAACAGCGAACCGTTCACGGTGATGCCGGTGATATTGTTACGCCACAGCGGGTCATCAGGAGTATTCGTGATGCTGAATGTGCCGCCGACCGAAGCGGTTGTTTGAGGCGTGAGAATTGGCGGCGGAGTAAGCCAAGCCGTGTTGCCATCTGCCCTTGGCACGAAGGTTAGACCAATAACGGTGGTGCCGGCAGGCGCAGTGTAAATGGTATTCGTAGTAATGATGTTGATTGAACCCATGATGCTGGAGTCGGTCACACGAATGATGCTATTTGCGGCGCCAGAACCATTGGCGTAATAGAGATAAACTCCGCCGTTACCGTTGGTGGTGGCAAAGAGAGAATTGGCATTATCTGTATTCGTCCACGATCCGAGCGAGTTCCAGGAATCGTCAGGGTTCCTTGAAAATTTATTGATGACTGTGCTCGCTCCATTTGTTCCTCCATTTTGGTCAACAGTATAGAGAGTGGCAAATGAAGCGGGGTCGCTGCTGCCGTTGGTGGACAGCATGTAAAAGTCCACAACCAATGGATCCGGCGGCGGTGTTGCAGAGGTGGTGTTCCAAGGTCCGTCATTGCCGGAATCGAAATAATCCAATTGTCCGACATTGCCGTTATTGAATTGAAAGACCGTCGGGCTTGGCAAATTGGCGACAACTTTTTCTGTCAGCGACCATGCGCTGCCGCCAAATGACCGGACACAATAATTGTTTTGCTCATAGACATTAACGCTTTCAGTGCCACCGTTGACATATAATCCGCCTTTGTCATCAATCAGGAAGTTAATGTTGTCCGGGCTGCATGCCGCGCGAATCGAACTGCCGCCAAGCGAATTGGAAACATACTTGCCCTTCTTGGCGAACTTATTAGTGTAGTTCATAATTCCCACCGCGCGATTTAAGTTGAAGGTTTCGTCCACCGTTGACGAACTGCCATCGTCAAAAGCGCCGAAAACGAGGAACGTGCCGTCGTCGCTCAACGCAAGATGCCCGGTGCCACCCGAAGCAGTCATGCGCAAGGCATTCGTTCCTGTAGCGGTAATGGGGTTGATGTTCACCGGTTTAGTCTGGCCTGCTGCAGAAGGCTTGACTTCAATTACACTGAACGTTGAATTACCCGACGCCGTGTCCACTTGAATCGCAGCCAAATTGCCCTGAGTAAATTGGCCAGGTGGCGCGCCAATGATGAAGTTGATTGAATTTGTAACCGAGATAGGACCGCCAGAGATGGCAAAATGGATGGCCGCATTGGAAATGGCCGAATTGCCAATGAGAGTTGCCGTCAAATCAGTGAAGGTGCACGAACCGTTGACAATCGCCTGAACAGTCGCACCGCCCAAAGTCCAGGACGCCGGCGAATTACTTACCGTGGCTGTGACAATCATACTGGCGTAGGGGTTGGTTGTGCCGTTGCCGTATTGGTCAGTAACCGCAAAAGAAGGATTTGCGGTCAGCGTGCCGCCGCTGGCCGTAGGTCCGGCTAATTGGCTGTAGGCTAGTTTCGTTGCCACACCCGGCGCGACGAACTGGATAACTTTGGCAGAAGTATAGTTGGTGGCATTAATGACAATGTTGTCAAATCCAGCCACGTCTAACACAAATGGATTCGTGGATGGAGGAGCGGGATTAAATATAATGTTGGACACAGTCACAGTGTAAGCCGTATTTGTCAGTTTAACGCCATTGACAAAGATGCTGCTGATGTTTGTGTGCCAACCTACGTTGTTATTAGCTATACTCTCGCTAAATGTATTGGTAAATGGATGATCTACGGTAGCTGCAGGGTCATTGGTGAGGGCTGGAGCAATTTGCCCGTTAAACTGGCCGTTTACTGAGACATTGTCTATGCGGGCGTTGCCGGAATTGTTGTTATAAGGCTGGTGCAGGAAATTCACGCATTGTCCATTTTGCGCAGCATTCACAATTCGAAAAGCGAAATTAGGATTATTGGCCACACCGGGAACGCCTGTGAAATCAACGCTCATGTAGTTATAAAAAAGCGAACCAATAGTGTTATCCATGAACACGCCGTTCACAATGTCGGAACTATAACCTTGCGACTCGGATGCACCTGCTGGAGTATTACTCTGGATGAGCGTAGGATTGGAACTGCAAGCCAAATTCGCCGCGTTCGTCGTAGTCCAACCGTTGGTGGTATAAAGCACGCACATTCTCGCTTCACCTTGGGTCGTGAAAAACAAATCAAATGTCACAATGATGTTAGTATAATTAACGGTGCTGACATCAAACTCGGCTCCTTGACTACCGATAGGCTGCGTGGATAACCAGCCATTGCCCGGTTGCCCGCGCAGACGCCAGACATTTGCTCCGGCACTTCCGGTTGAACTATAAGGCCCGGGACTTGCGCTGGCCACATCCGCATCGTTGGTGCTGTTGTTCGGTGTAAATGTAGAAGAAATCAAAGGGTTGGCAGGTGTGCCAAAGCCAATGCAGGTGGCAATCGCCATGTTGTTGGAAATGGATGGAATCGGTTTGTTGATGTGTTTGGCAATGGTGATGTTATCAAACGGCCAGTATGCCACGGTGTCGAAAGAAACACCCTGAAGACTGACGTTATCCAAAGTCCAGTCGCCATTGTTGGAGCTATTGTAGCTTGCACCGGTCACATCGAGACAGTTCGTGCCTGTAGCGGCATTTACAATGCGGAAAACAAAATTGGGGTCATTCGCAACGCCCGGAACGCCGGTTAAATCAACCGTCACTCCATTATTCCAACCAGCCGCAGCGCTGTTTGTGAGAATTAAATACGAAACATTTGTCACAATTCCAATTGCCGGATTTGTGTTGGTGGCAAGTATGCCCGCTGTTCCAGCCGACGTGATATTGGCATTCTGCCAGAAAATGCCGTCTTGCGAATATTGAACGAGCAACGCGGCTTCCGAACCCGGCTTGGCATAAACATCGAAAGAAATGTGAATTTGGTAATAACCCAACGTGCTGCCGGCGAATTTAGCGCCCTGCACGCCAATTGCTGAATTTGTAGTCCAACCGACGGTTGCGCCTCCAGTGTTGCCCACGCTCCATGCATTGGCGCCGCCTGTAGAACTGCCGGCCTGCGATACAATTTTTGGGCTGCTGCTTCCGCCAAATCCAAGGGCTGTCGCCGAGCCAAATCCAGCCGAGGCTGATGGATTGGCGCTCGTCCCGATGGCAATGTTATCGAAATTCCAAGCGGTGAGTGTAGTCGCAGCTTTCATTCCTGAAATAGAAGTCAGAAGCGCTGACGCAATGCAGACGATATTTTTTATTTTCATTTTTTGTGGCGTTTTAATCTTCTTGCTTAAATCCGATGGCAGAATTTTTGCCGTGGCAGGATTATCCACTATCAAGTTACAAACAAATGAAGGCCATGTAACAATTAGGCGACATGTTTTACGTCGCCAATTATTCCAGCATTTCTGCAAAAGATTTTTTGAATTAAAAAACGATTTTTCTAACTTGAGTATAGAGTTCGCATCGCCTTTGCTCATTTATCGCAAATAGTAAAGGCAAAATAGTAACCCGATTGTCACAATCCAGTCATCCAGTTGTAACGTGGAAGATTCATGATTTCCTTATCTGAAAAGGTATTGAGTAATGGTTTCTAAATTAAAATCTTAAAACAATTAAAATGAATTTGCCTCACAAAAAAGTTTCAGGATTCACGTTGATTGAATTGCTGGTAGTCATTGCCATCATCGCTATTCTGGCCGCAATGCTGCTGCCCGCGCTGGCCAAGGCAAAAAATCAGGCGCAACAGGCGGTGTGCTTAAGCAATTTAAAGCAGTGGGGACTCGCGGACACAATGTATGTGGATGAACATGATGACTGTTTTCCGACACCGCGTTATCAAAATTATGCCTCGAGTGCCGACCAAGACAATCCGATATGGGGGGATATTGGCGCCTTTGAATATACTCATATTGACCCTGTAACTGGCAAACAAACACCGATAGGAGATGATATTTGGTTTAATTCGTTGCCTCCTTATATCAATACTCAACCTTTGTATGTTTGGGCCATCGGTCCAAAGAAAGTGCAGTTTAATAATGCTGCGGGTCACAATCTATTCGCCTGCCCGACTGCTTTTGGCCAAGGTGTAGATAGTATCGATAATACATCCGCTCAATATGGTAATGCACAATATCATGGCAATATGCAGCCGGGAACACGTCCATTGTTCTCTTACGGTATGAATTCAAAGGGTCCCGCCAACGCAAACATTACGGCCCAACCTCCTATCGTCAACGTTAAGAAGACAATGGTTGTTCATCCTTCTGCCTACGTTTTATTTTCGGATGATCGCAATCGTTCCATGGAGCAGCCCTACTATCCTTTCAGTGGGAATCCATCTTCCACCGATAATCAGGTTGACCTGGCTACGCCGCATTCCTACACCACGCGTTTTTCTTCGCGTCACGGCAAAGGCGGAAACATCACTTTCAGCGACGGACATTCCGCGCACTTCAAATACGACTACGTCGTTTCCGACGGCACGGCGATTTCTCCATCGGGACCGACAGCCGGCTCAACCGTCGCCGCTGGTAAAGACCCGGGTCGCGCCGACATCAATTGGGATTACCAAGGATTTCCAGTCATCAATTGAATTTCAGTCTGCTAATCCGCTATTATTCATCGCATGAAATCTAAACTTCGTATTCTGTCGTTATTTTTTAGCGCAATTGTATTGTGCGCACGCACGCCGGTTTGCGTAGCCGACGACACAATGATGCAAACCAATGCGCCGGTCAAAGCCGAGCTGCATTTTCTTAAAGAAGGAAAACCGGACTTCGCCGAGTTGCTCGCGCCGCCTCCTCTGCCCGATTCGGCAGAACAAGCTGCTGACATGAAAACGGTTCAGGAAGTTTATCACGCAACCGGCAGCAATGATATCGCCGCCGCCTACGGCGAAAAAAAGTTCAACATTTTCAATTTCACGCCTGCGATTGGCGATTTCTTTCAACCCGGAAAATTTCCGAAGACCGAAAAATTTTTCGACCATGTGCAAACGGATGCGGAAACCGTGACAGACACGGCGAAAGATTTTTATAAACGTCCGCGTCCTTACACGACCGACCCGACACTTGCGAATGGCAAATTGGAAAAAAGTTTTAGCTATCCGAGCGGTCATTCAACAGAGTCCATGGTGCTCGCCCTCGTGCTGGCAGAAGTTTTTCCAGACAAGCACGATGGAATTATTGCCATCGCGCGCAACATTGGCTGGCATCGCGTCCAAATCGCACGGCATTATCCGACGGACATTTATGCCGGCCGCGTGCTCGCGCAAGCCATCGTGCACCAAATGGAAAAGGACGAAAAATTTCAGAAAGATTTAGCGGAAGTGAAAGCGGAAATTGTTTCAGCGCAAGCATCCGGGAAAAATTAAATTCGTAATCTTCAAAAAATTTCCCGGCCTGTGCTAATTTAAAGCATGGGAGAAATCGCACCGGAATTTGTCGAGCCGATGATGGCGCGGCTACAATCGCATTTGCCCGAAGAATCCGGCTGGGAATTCGAAATCAAATTGGACGGCATCCGCGCCATCGGCATCAAAAATGGAAAATCCATCCGGCTTTTTTCACGTCGCCCGCGCGAGCTCACGCAAGATTTTTCCAAAATCGCAAATGCGCTCGCCACATTATCGCCGAAGCAATTTGTTGTGGACGGTGAAATTGTTGCGCTCGACGACGAAGGCCGGACGTCATTTCAAATTTTGCAAAATCGCGGGCAGGAGGAAATCCAAACGCATTTCATTTTGTTCGATTTGATTCAATTGAACGGCAAGAGTTTGATTTCAATTCCGCTCGCGGAACGCCGGGCGCAATTGCAAAAACTTTTGGCCAAAGCGCGCGCGCCGTTGAATTTTTCAGATTCGCTCGACGCGTCGCCGAAAAGGATTTGGGCAGAAATCAAGCGGCTCGGCCTTGAAGGAATCGTTGCGAAAAAACTCGATTCCCGATATGAACCCGGACGTCGCAGCGGCGCGTGGATAAAAGTCAAAGCACAGAACGAGCAGGAATTTGTCATTGGCGGTTACACGTCGCCGCAAGGCAGCCGGAAATTTTTCGGCTCAATTCTCGTCGGCTGTTACGAAGATGGAAAATTGATGTTCGCTTCGGGCGTCGGCAGCGGCTTCACGCATCGCACGCTGGAAATGCTGTTCAAGCAATTCCAGAAATTGCGGACGGAAAATTGTCCGTTCGCAAATTTGCCGTGGCGCAAATCGCGCGGCGGATTTTCCATGGCCGACATGCGTCGCGCAACGTGGCTGGAACCGAGACTGGTCTGTCAGGTGAAATTTTTTGAATGGACGCGCGACGGTAATTTGCGCCAGCCGGTTTTTCTGGGATTGCGCGAGGACAAACGAGCAACGGAAGTGACCCGGGAAATGTCACGATAATTTTTCAAAGTTGTTGCAATCGCAATCGAAATTTGTATTATAATCGCAACCAGAAAACCATACGACTTATGGCTATCCTTTTAAAAGTTGAATGGGTTAACATGGATGACAGTGTTCGGCACATCGGTGGCAGTTCGAAAAAATGCGAATGGCAACATAGCGTCGAGCAGGCTATTCGTTACATCGAGCATGATGAATTCGTCTATTATTTCAATGAAAATGCGCAAATGCTGAAATTGGAAGTGGGCGTTTCCACGGACGGTCGAAAATATCTAAAAACTTCTGCCGACGACAGCATTCCCGTTCATCTGCTGAATCTTCCCGCGCGGTCAACCCATCCTTTCCGCGACGAGAACGTGCCAAGCCGCTCATAAAATTTTCGGCAATTTTTGTTTCAGTTTCAAAACCGGCCCGAACAAATCGCCGAATTTTTTTACACGCGCCAGAACTTCGCCGGCTTCAAACGATAATTTAATTTTCCGTTTCAGCGCGTCCTCAACTTCGCTCCATTTCAGCGGCGTGGAAACAGTTGGCTTATCTTTTGCGCGCAGCGAATAAACGCACACAGTTGTTTTGTGGTCGTCATTCTGGCTCCAATCAATGAAAATTTTGCCTTTGCGCAATCGCTTCGCCATTTGCGAAACAATTTTGGCCGGATGCTGTTTCTCAAAATTCATCGCCACGGCGCGCGCAAAATTTTTTGTTTCATCGAAGGTGACTTTGGAATTCAGCGGCACGTAAATCTGCAATCCTTTCGAGCCGCTGGTTTTCGGAAAGCACTGCAATTTCAATTGCCCGAAAAAATCGCGCAGTTGAATCCCGATTTCCGCGCAATCCAAAATATCCGTGCCCGGCCCGGGGTCCAAGTCGAAAACCATGAACGCCGGCTCGTCCAATTTGTCGCAATGCGCGAGCGACGTGTGCAATTCTAAATCGGCGAGGTTCGCCGCCCAAACGAGCGATGGCAAATCGTTCGCGAGACAGTAATTGATTTCGGCGTTGTTGCGCTCGCTCCAAACCGCAGCGGTCTTGACCCATTTCGGTCGATAGACCGGACATTTTTTTTCGTAAAAAAATTCGCCTTCGACGCCGTTGGGATAACGCTTGAGCGTCAGCGCGCGATTTTTCAAATGCGGCAGCAGCGCCGGCGCGATGCGAATGTAATAATCAATGACCTGTCCTTTGGTGAAATTTGCTTTCGGATAAAGCACCTTGTCGAGATTCGACAAAGGAATTTTCTTTCCGCCGAGCGTGAGCTGTGTTCCGTCGGGCATTACATCGCTTCTTCAATTTTGGCGGCGAGAATGAAATCGCTTTCGGTCAGGCCATCGGCTTTATGCGTAAAAATTTTTACGCCGACTTTGCCGTAAGTGAGAAAAATATCCGGATGATGACCTTGGCCTTCGGCGATTTCACCGATGCGATTAGTGAATTGCAGCGCCTGCTTGAAATCTTCAAAGGAAAATTCTTTTTCCAAATGATGACCGTCAATCACGAGCCAGCCGTTTCCCAATTGCTTGTGCAATTCTTCGAGCGCGCGGCCTTCCAGCTTCGGCGTGCCGCCGTCGCAAGCCGTGCATTTTTTTTGCGCGAGCGCCGTTTTCATAATTTTCCAAGCAATAAAAGTATCAATAAAATCACGACAACAAGGCCAAGTCCGCCGCTTGGATAATATCCCCAACCGCTGCTATAAGGCCACGTCGGTAACGCGCCGACAAGCAAAACGATAAGTAAAATCAATATGATAGTTCCTACTGGCATAATTTTCCCTTTCTATTTTTTATTTTTATGACGGCGATGACCGCCAATTTTTCCGCCTTTGCGCGCCGGCGCTTTGTTCATTTTTTTGCCGCGACCGGAGCCGCTCTTTTTTCCGCCGCCAGTCATTTTGTTGACTGTCGCCCATGCGCGACGTTTTGCTTCGCCGGAACTTGTGCCGCGCTTTTTGTAGCCTTGAGCGATGTGTTCGGCCTGGCGCTTTTGTTTGCCGGAATAACTCGATTTGCTCCCTCGTGGCATAAATCCCAAAAGCGCAGAAGTTGTGCCAGCAATTTCCGCAACAAAATCGGCTGCCATAAATGCAGAATGCAATTTGCCGTGGCCGTGACCGTGCAAATGGAAATTGTTAAGGGTTAAATGACTGGATTGTTGAATCATTCATTCGCGGCATGAATTCAGCTTAAAGATTTTGGGACAAAATGATTTTCAAGACCAAACACTTGCCGCGCTATCGGGACATCGGCCGGCTTTTCTGGCGGCATGGTCGCGCAGAGGTTTTTCGGCACTTTGGCGACTTTTCAAATTTGCGCGACCACGACGATGCGCCGTTGAACGACAAAGACCCGACGCCGGAAGAATTTGTCGCTGATTTGGAAAAAATGGGGCCGACATTTATCAAACTCGGCCAAATTCTTTCCAGCCGCTCCGATTTGTTTCCCGAACCGTATTTGCGCGCGCTTTCAAAATTGCAGGACAAATGCGAGCCGTTTCCATTCGAGCAAGTGGAAGAAATTGTTCAGCACGAACTTGGCGTGCGTCTTTCAAAAGCATTTCTGGAATTCGACGAAAAGCCGCTCGCCGCCGCGTCGCTCGGCCAGGTGCATCGCGCGATTTTGCGCGACGGACGAAAAGTCGCCGTCAAAGTCCAGCGTCCGCATATCCGCAAACAAATCGCCGAAGATTTGGAAGTGCTCGACGAAATTGCGACGTTCGCCGAAGCGCACACGCAAATCGGGCGCGAACATCATTTGCGCGAAGTGCTCGACCAATTTCGAAAATCGCTTGTGCAGGAACTGGATTACAAACGCGAAGCCGACCATTTGACGATTGTCGGCGAAAATCTTCGCGAATTTCCACACATCCGCGTCGTGCAGCCGATTCCTGATTATGTCGCACGCGGCGTTTTGACGATGACTTATCTCGACGGCTGCAAAATTACTGAAATCAATCCCGTCGTGCGCCTCGATTTTAATGGCGGCGCGTTGGCGGACGAATTGTTCAAGGCGTATCTGAAACAAATTCTCGTGGACGGAATTTTTCACGCCGACCCGCATCCGGGAAATATTTTCATCACCGACGATTTAAAAATCGGCCTGCTTGATTTGGGAATGATTGGACGCCTGACGCCCGGAATGCAGGAAACACTTTTGAAATTGCTGCTTGCCGTCAGCGAAGGCCGCGCGGAAGACAGCGCGGACATCGCCATTCGCATCAGCGAAACCTCTGACAATTTTGACGAATTGGTTTTCCGCCGCCACATCGGCGATTTGGTTTCGCGGATGCACGACAACACGCTCGCGCAAATGGACGTCGGTCGCGCGTTGCTCGAAGTCGGCCGCGCCGCAGGCGAAACGGGATTGTTCGTCTCCAGCGAATTGACGATGTTAAGCAAAACGTTGCTGCAACTTTATGAAATTGGCCGCGTGCTTGAACCCGAATTCAATCCCAACGAAGCCGTGCGCCGCCACGTCACGGGCATTTTGAAGCAGCGGCTCAAAAAAGATTTTACGCCGGGAAATTTGTTCACGACGATTTTGGACGTGAAAGAATTCACGCAGCAATTGCCATCGCGCGTGATGAAAATTCTCGACGTTGCAGCCAAAGGACAAATTGAATTAAAAATGCGCACGGAAGACACATTGCGCGTGCTCGATGGATTTCAGAAAGTGGCCAACCGCGTCGCGGCGGGCGTTGTTCTCGCCGCGCTGATTGTCGGCGCCGCGCTGTTGATGCAAGTGCACACGACCTTTACCATTTTTGGTTATCCGGGATTTGCGATGTTGTGTTTTATTTTCGCGGCAGCGGGCGGACTGTGGCTGCTGTTCGACATTTTGTGGCGCGACATCAAAGGGCCGAAGAAACCAAGGATGTAAAATAAAACGCACTGCGAAAATTCACAGCGTAAAATAGTGCAGCACTTCGACTTCTTTTTTGAAAATGATGCGGATGAAGCTGCCGTCGCATTGAATGTCCATCGCCGCGCGCGGTTCCTCGTATTGCCACAAAATCCGGCCATCGGCGGGGCTTAACCGGATGATGCGCGTGAGCGGTGATTTTTGCAATCCGGCCATGGCGTCGCTCATTTGCTCGTCCTCGTCGCCGGGGTCAAACGTTTGCACGGCGTAAATAAATTTGCCGGACACGTAAGTCACAAAGCCGGTCGGCTTGACCTGCCATAAGATTTTTCCGCTCGCCGGGTCCATTTTCATAAACACGGCTTCGGTGGATTTGTTCACGTCAATTTGCCGCGAGTATTTGATGTCGTCAGGATTTCCCGTGGTCGTGTTGACATACAAATTGCCTTTGTCGTCGAAAAATATTCCCACGATGCCGACGCTCGGGATGCGCCAGCGCGCATTGCCGGTCGTCACGTCAAACGCGCTCAACACCGCCGCGTCGAAAATGTAAAGCGTGCCGTCGCGCTCCACGCACGGGCCGTCGCCGTAACGTGATGCCTCGCCCGAAAATGAATTGGCGCCGGCGGAAATGGCGTAGGTCAAATCCGCCTGCCACAATTTTTTGTTCGATTTGTCGAAGACGACAATGGCTTTTCCCGCCGCGAGAACATTTACCGTTTTGAGCGCAAACAATTGCGGCGGCCCGACGACTTCGTTGCTCCAAATTTCATCCGGCGAACCGGCTTTGCGGATTGTAACGAGATACGTGCTTAAATCTTCGATGACTTTGTCGCCGCCAGTAGTGCGCTGCATTTCATTCAACTGCTCGTTGACAGCGGCGGCTTCGTTCGCGCCATTCACATTTTCGAGCGCGGCATTTCCAGTTGACGCCTTCATCGCATCGCGCTGGACAAAATTCGCCTGTTTCAATTGCACGGAAAATTCTTCGTAACTGTCGCCGTCGGGAAGGAGCGTAAAATTTTGCGCGGATTTCTGTTGCGTGAAATTTTTCGGCGCGGGATGTCCGTTGTCGTTCAATTCCTTTTCAATGCGCTGCTCGTAAAGATTGTTGGCGGCGACGGCGGGCAACGCGATGCGGCCTTGCGGCGTCAGGTTTTGCGCCTGTTGCTGCAAACGATTTGGATTTTGCTGCGACGCATTTGCGCCGCGCGATTGATTTGTGGGATTTTGCGACAACGCCGTCGCGGGCAAATCGGCAAATTGATTTGTCGTCGCGGTGGCCGTCGTCAAATCCACGTGAACGACAATGGACGAGCCGTCGTCAGCGCGTTGAAGTGCGACCAATTCATTTCCGCGCACCGTCAAATCGCCCGCGGGCGCGGAAATTTTTTGCGACGCATTTCCGGAATTCCAATCGTAGCGCGTCCAGTCATCCTCATTCGCCACCCAAACATTTTGTCCGGCGACGTGCAGCGACAGTTGCTCTTCCATGCCGATGCGCGCATGTTTTTCGCGCAACGCGGGCAATTCCGTGCGCGAATATTCGCTGCGGCCGTATTTGGCTTCGTAATCCGCCTGCGCCGCGTCCTCGCGTTTGATTTCGTCCGCGACCATTTGCGGCGTGACCAGCGGCTGCGACCAGATTTGCTTTTTCGATTTCATATCCCAGCGCGCGAGCGTGCCGCCGTGCAGAAAAATAATTTGGTCGCTGTTGATGAACGAGCCGCCGGAATGTGAAATCTCATCGAAGCGCGTGGAAAAATAAACGTGCGGCACAGACGCAAACCACGCATACCAAATCCATCCGCCAATTCCCAAAACGGCAATCGTCGCCGTCACCCAAAAAAGCAGTGCCATCTTGCGCCAGAATTTTTTTTCTGCGGCAAAAATTTCATCGGTGTTTCGCCGTCGCGGAATTTGCGAGCCGGGAATTGCCGGCGCAACCGGCGGCGTTGCGGGCGCGGCGTGAGAAATTTTTAATCGTGACGTTTGCGGCGCTTCCACCAGCGCGATTTGCGCGACGGGAATTTCGTTGCCCAATTCGCGCTGAATCAATTCGTTGACGAATTGCGAATAGTCCTGCCGGCAATTCGGGCAGACGAATTGCACCAGCGGCATTCCGGGCGCGACGTCCACCTCAAATTTCGCGCCACATGGACATTGAAATTTCATCAGGGCTTGGGATTCAATAGCACGACGCCGTTGGAAAACAACAGCGAAAATTCCGCCAGCGGTTTCGATGATTGCACGCTGCCGTCGGTGAAAAGGAAATTGCCGCCGAATTTATGATGATTGTTGCCGGGCGATTTTCCGTTCAACGAAAAAACCTGCTCGCCGACACTTTTCGGCGCCGTGTTGATTTGCCGGTCGGACAGCAAAACGGCCAATGCCGAATTGGTGTCGCGCCCCATGTAATACGCGTAACTGATTTTGTATTTGTGCAAGTCGGCCTGAAATGGAATTTGCGAATCGCGTCCGCCCGGACAAATGAAAATAGAAGTGTCCGCGGAATATTTCGGCACGAGCAAACTTAAAACGTCCTCAGAAGTTTGCGCGTTGGTCGTGGCAGGAAATTTTCCGAAATCATTCGCATAAATCTGCAGCGCCAAAAATGTTTTCTGAAGATTGTCCGCGCACAATTGCTTTTGCGTTCGCTGATGACTCGCCGAGCCAAATCCATAAAGCATCGCCGAAAGAATGCAAATAATGGCGATGGTGATAAGCAATTCCAGGAGCGAAAACGCGCGCAAATAGTTTCGTCGAAATACAATCACAGTTGACTTTTAGCCCAATCCGCAGGGCACGGCAATTTGGAACTTGTAAAATTTTCTCGAAAAAAAATTACCGTCCGGCGAAACTCACGCGGTGCTGGAACAAATCATCATTCTCGATTTCGGGTCGCAATACACGCAAGTCATCGCGCGCCGCGTGCGCGAGTGCAATGTCTATTCGCAAATCCTGCGTTACGACACGCCCGCGACGGAAATTGCGCGGCTCAAGCCGAGTGGAATCATTTTGTCCGGCGGGCCTTCGAGCGTTTACACCAAAGGCGCGCCGCTGCCGGATAAAAATATTTTCAATCTTGGCGTGCCGATTTTGGGAATTTGTTTCGGCGTGCAATTACTCGCGCAATTTCTCGGCGGCAAAGTCGAGAAAGGCCTCAAGCGCGAATACGGTAAAGGCACGTTGCGCGTGACCGACAGCTATTGTCCGCTGTTCGCGAATTTGCCGGAGACACTGCAAGTCTGGAATTCGCACGGCGACAAGCTCACCAAATTGCCGCGCGATTTCAAATCGGTTGCCGTCACGGAAAATTCCGAATTCGCCGCCATCGAAAATCGCGAGCGGAAGTTTTTCGGGCTGCAATTTCATCCGGAGGTCGCGCACACGCCGCGCGGGAAGGAAATCATCGTCAATTTTGTTCAGAACATTTGCGGCTGCGGTAAAAGCTGGACGATGCGCAATTACATCGAACAGGCCGTGGACGAAATCCGCGCGCAAGTCGGAAGTGAACGCGTGATTCTCGGCTTGAGCGGCGGCGTGGATTCGAGCGTGGCGGCGGCGCTCTTGCACAAAGCGATTGGCGACCAGCTCACCTGCATTTTCGTCAACAACGGATTGCTTCGCGCGCGGGAGGCGGAAGTCGTCCAAGAGGTTTTTGGGAAGCATTTCAAACTCAAATTGCAATACGAAGACGCGTCGAAATTATTTTTGAAAGGGCTCAAAGGCATCACCGACCCCGAACGCAAACGCAAAATCATCGGCAAGACGTTCATCGAAGTTTTTCAAGCGGCAACGAAACGCGCGGGCAAAGCAAAATTTCTTGCGCAAGGAACGTTGTATCCCGACGTGATTGAATCCGTGCCGATTGCCGGAAATCCGGCGGCTCTCATAAAATCGCATCACAATGTCGGCGGCTTGCCGAAGAAGATGAAATTTGAATTGGTTGAGCCGTTGAAATGCTTGTTCAAAGACGAAGTGCGCGAGTTGGGATTGGAACTTGGCTTGCCGCGCGAAATTGTTTTGCGTCAGCCGTTTCCCGGTCCCGGACTCGCCGTAAGAATTCTCGGCGAAGTTTCGCCATCGCGCTGCGAAATTTTGCGGAATGCGGACGCCATTGTCGTCGAAGAAATGAAATCGAGCGGCTTGTATTACAAAATTTGGCAGAGTTTCGCAGTGTTGTTGCCGGTGCGCAGCGTCGGCGTGATGGGCGACGAACGCACTTACGATTACACGATTGCGATTCGCGCCGTGGAATCACAGGACGGCATGACGGCGGATTGGGTGAAATTGCCCTACGACCTTCTGGAAAAACTCGCGAGCCGCATCATCAACGAAGTCAAAGGCGTGAACCGCTGCGTTTTCGACATCACGAGCAAGCCGCCGGGAACGATTGAGTGGGAATAATTACACCGCGGCGTTTTTCAGCTTCAAAACTTCATCGCGCAATTGTTTAGCCAATTCTTTGCGGTCGGTTGTCTCACGTTTAAACGGCGCAAATTTTATTGTTGCGCGGACGGCGCGCTTGCTCATCAGGTTCAGCACGTGCGGAAAAAATGCATGGTCGCCCCAATAGCAAATTTCATTGCCAGCGTCGCCATCGTCGAGCGCGTATTGAATGTGCGCAACGAAAATCGGATGCGTTTGGCCAATCGCCGGTTGCAACAACGCAGACTTGAATGGCAAAACGGTTTCGCCACTTGAACTTGTGCCTTCGGGAAATAAAACGACGAGCGCGCCGTCGTCGAGAGCATTTTGAATTTCATCATTCGTTTCGCTGACTTGCGTCCGACGTTCGCGGTCAACGAACAGCGTTCCGCCCATTTGCGCGCAGAGTCCAAAGACCGGCCAGTGTTTTACTTCTTTCTTGGAAACGAAAATCGCGGGCGTGATGGATGCGATGACTAAAATGTCCAAATAACTCAAATGATTTGAAATCAAAAGTCCGCGTGATGGAATTTGCCCAGCGACTTGCGGTTTGAGTTTAAAAATGTTCAGCGCACGACGTGAGTGACGCTGGAGCCACAGGCCGCGAAGGCAATGGAAATTTTTCTTATGAAACGCGCAGCGAAAGAAGAAATCCATAATCGCGACCAGCACGACTTCGGCGAGCAGGAGAAATCTCCAAATGATGCGCAGGATTTTCACGCCCGAATTGGAAACGCGATTGTGCCGCCGGTCAATTCAGAAAACGCTGGCGCGCAGCCGGCGAAAGCGTTTCCAAATCCAGCATTGTGAGAAAATCAATCGTCTTGAATTTATTGTCCAGCGCCGGTGGACCGCAAATTTTTGCCCCCAACGACAAATAGGCGCGAAGTAACTTCGGGATTTCCACGGGTTCGGCGGCTAATTCTCGCAGCGAGCAATCAAATTCCGCACGCGGTTTTGTTTGCCATTCGAGCGGCACGAGAAATTTCCGGCACAATTCTGAATAGGCCGACGCGCCGACGGCGGCGTCTTGCGAATTAATAGAGCTGCAACCGAAAAGAAATCGTCCGCCGCGTTCTTGTGCGTAATGGGCGATGCCTTTCCACAAAAGTCCGAGCACAATCAGATTTCTGTGGCGGCGATGGACGCAGGCACGGCCAAGTTCGACGATTTGGTCGCGCAATGGCTCATAAATTTTAAAGTTAAATTCCTGCGCGGAATAGTAACCGAGATTTTTTCCCGCGTTCGCGCCGGTTTGCAAACGATATGTGCCGACAATTTTTTGCGACGGCAAATGTTCGACGATAAGATGGTCGCAAACGGCGTCGAACGGGTCTTCGTCGCGGCCAATGGCAAAAGATTCTTCGAGACCTTCGTTCAGCTCGACGTTGAAAACTTCAAAGCGCAATTGTTGCGCCGCGCGAATTTCTTCCGCATTGGAAGCCAGCCGCGCCATGTATTGTTCCGGCGCGCTGACAATTAATGGAATTGGCCTTTCGATAAATTTCACATGGAGAATTTCGCAAAACCGTGTGACAGTTTTGTGTCAAGCGCGTGAAATTTTATTTACATTGCGGCCGCAGAAATAATTAAGTTTTGACGTAGCCGTTTTCGCGGAACCATTTCACGGCGTCGGCAAATGCTTGTTTGGGAGGCGTTTGGGGCAAGCCAAGGTCTTCAATGGCTTTGCGTGGATTGAACCACATTTTGTATTTGGACATTTTAACGCCGGCGACCGGAGCCTTCGGGGCTTTCTTGGTGAAAAACGCCGTGCTTTCCTCAACGTGCGCTGCGGCCAGCGCGACCCAATGCGGCACTTTCATCGTCGGCGCGGGCACGCCGGAAATTTCCTCAAGCACTTTCAAAGTTTCTTCCATCGTCCAATTGCCGGCCGCATTTCCTAAAATGTAACGCTGTCCGATTTTTCCATTTTCCGCGGCGAGAATATGTCCAAGCGCAACGTCCCGCACGTGAACCCAATTCAAGCCGGTGTCCACAAATCCCGGCAATTTTTTATTTAGAAAATCCACGATGACTTGTCCGGTCGGTGTGGGCTTCACGTCCCGAGGGCCGACGGGCGCGCTGGGATTGACGATGACCACGGGCAATCCTTCGCGCGCAAATTTTATCGCGACGGACTCGGCTTGATATTTGGATTTCTTGTAATCGTTCGTCAAATCACTTTCGGAAACAGCATCAGTTTCACTCGATGGAACAATTTTACCATCCACTTCCTTTGGCAAACCAATCGTGCCAACGGTGCTTGTATAGACGATGCGGTCGCAATGATGTCCGGCCGCTTCGATAACGTTGAACGTGCCTTCGACGTTGGCGGCATACATCGGTTTGTAATCTTTTGCCCACAAACGGTAATCCGCCGCGCAATGAAAACACCAGCCGCAGCCGTCCATTTCCTTGCGCAAAAAATTGCGGTCGCTCAAATCGCCGATAACGGTTTCAATTTCCAAACCCGCCAGCGCGCGCATATCGCTGCCCGCGCGCACGAGCGCTTTGACCTGATGTTTGCGCGCGAGCAATTCATGGACAAGATTCGAGCCGATAAATCCCGAAGCGCCGGTGACAAAGCATTTCATAATTGTAAAATGGTTGAACCGCTGACTGCTTGTGAAATGAGTTTGCGCCAACGCGCCGCACGACGCCACAAAAAGTTTTTCACATTCTGCCGCGTTCAATCTTAATCATAATCGTTGTTCTAACCACAATCCGTTGCAGGCGATTGCGATTAAGATTACGAAAATGATGACAGACTCTTGACTTGCGGCCGCAACATGCAAAAATATGGCGCAGTTGTATGCAGGCAAAAAGCAGTTCCCGTAAGCTCAATCGCGTCGTCCAGCGCGAACTCGACGTCAAAATCCAATTCATGGAAGGCATCGTCCGCCGCGACCCGAATTACGTAGATGCGCTGCAACTCCTCGGCGACCATTACACGCAACGCGGACGTTTCATTGAAGGCCTGACCGTGGATGAACGCCTCGCGCGCCTTGAACCGAAAAATCCCGTCGTCTTTTACAATCTTGCGTGCAGCTATTCGCTCACGGAAAAATTTGACCGCGCCGTGCTCGCGCTCGAAAAAGCGTTGAAGCTCGGCTACCGCGATTTTGCGTGGCTCGCCAAAGACCCGGACTTAAAAAAATTGCGCGAACAGCCGGTCTACCGCGCCATCCAGAAAAAAATCAAGGGAATGAAAGTCAAAGTCCGCTAACGCCGGTGATTTTCATTTACGTTCGCTCAAAAATTTCTCCACTCGCGCAACGTCTTCCGGCGCGTCCACACCCACACTGTCGTAATTGACTTTGACGACGGCGATTTGAATTCCATTTTCCAATGCGCGCAATTGCTCCAGTTTTTCCGCACTTTCGAGCGGCGACACAGAAAATTTTACCAGCCGCAATAATGTTTCTCGCCGATAACCATAAATGCCCAGATGCTTCAAAAATGGAAACGCCGTCAATTGTTTTTCCGGCGAACTATTTATTGCGTCGCGAAAAAATGGAATCGTGCGCCGCGAAAAATACAGCGCGCGACCGGCGGTGTTGACGACGACTTTCACGACGTTCGGATTTTCCAATTCGGAAACATTTTTGATTTGCGTTGCCGCCGTGGACATTTCGTAATTTGCCAGCGCATTGGCAACGGCATCAATCACCGACGGCTCAATCAACGGCTCATCGCCCTGAATATTGACGACAGCGTCACAGGAAATTTTTCCGGCGATTTCGGCAATTCTGTCCGAGCCGCTCGGATGATTTGGCGACGTCATTTCTGCGCGACAAAAATTTTTCGCCGCGTTGAAAATCCGTTCGTCATCCGTCGCCACGACAATTTCCGAAAGCGATTTTGCCTTCTGACATTGTTCGACGACGCGCTGAATCAGCGACTTTCCAGCGATGACCGCGAGCGGTTTGCCCGGAAATCGCGTCGAGGCGAATCGCGCGGGAATGACGCCGATGATTTTCATTTCAAAAAAACGGATTGTGTTCTTTTTCCTCTGCGACCGTTGTTAGCGGGCCGTGGCCGGGACAAAGCAATGTTTCCGGCGGCAGCGATAAAATCTGTTCGCGAATTTTTTGCCGCGCCAAATCCCACGACTGATTTCCTTTGCCCATTGAGCCGGCAAAAATCGTGTCACCCACAATCGCCACGTGCGGCGCGTCCTCCTGCCAGTTGCCGATGAGATACGTCACGCCGTCTTCCGCGTGGCCGGGCGTTTCGCGATGCGTCACTCGCAATCCGCCGAGATGAATGATTTCGCTCGATTTATTGCGTTGGTCCACCGGCGCGCTTTTTGAACCGGAATGTAATTTCGCTTTTGGAAATGCCTCGCGAATTTTTCCGAGCGCTTCAACATGGTCCCAATGCGAATGCGTTACGAAAATGTGCCGTAATTGCAATTGATTTTCCGCGATGCAATCCAAAATCGGTTTCGCATCAAGACCGGTGTCGAACAATGCCGCGTCGCGCTGGACTTCGTCCCAGACCAAATAACAATTCACGGTCAAACCTTCGCCGCTCGTCGTGAACACGCGTAATTCGCGCCATTGGCTCAAATCTTTTTCACTTGGTTTCCAGCCATTGGCAATTGTTTCGAGTTTTTGCGGATTGAGTCCAAGAATTTTTCCAATCGCAGGAAAATTTATTTTTGCAGCAGCTTTTCCACTTTCTTCAAGCGCGGACAATTCGCTTTCAGAAATTCCCGCGGCATTTGCAGCAACGGAAGTTGAAACATTATTCATCGCGCGCGCCTTGCGGATGATATCGCCCAAATGGTCTTCGAGATTCATGCGGTGGAAAAGTTAGCCGCGCGACGCGCATTGCCGCAAGCTTTCGCTGCGAATTCTTGAGTCGCCACCGTCCAGTTCACAACGCAGTTGCCGCCGACGTTGGGCGAAGCATTGGCAAAGCGATTAAAAAAAATTCCCAATTTTCATTTCGGATGAAGGGCGACACCGGCTTTTAGATGCGAATTTGCCGATTCCAATTCTGAATCGGCGGCGTAATTCCGGGCGCCGGATTGAAAAAACAAATGCTCCAATTGCAAAAAGCAAACCGGACGAAGGTTCGGGCACGGTAGCGATATTTAATTGCCAATTTTCCAGAGTGCTGTCATCGCCGCCGGACAAATCCGCGAGGAATAAAGTCCAATCGCCATTTGGGTTTGAACCGTTAAATGAATCCAGCAATGAGGTCGGCATGTCGGCAGCCAAATCTGACGGGTCGGACAACGGGTCAATGTTGCGACCATCGGACGACCAATTGCCGGTGAGCTGGCCGTTGCCATTTAATGTGTAACCAAGATTTTGATAGAAATGAATGTTGCTGTAATTGGATGAGTCGTTGAACGTGACGTTGAAGCCTGTATCGCCATAACCAAAAGCGTTGCCGTTTGTGACGCCGACGCGATTGAGCAACACCGCGAATCCGCCATTCGGTCCGCGCAAATACGCATACAAATCTCCGTTGTAACCGCCGCTGATATTCAGTGAAACACTCACGTTTGTAATGTAACCGAGCATTCCTCCTAAATTAGTCGTGAGGCCGACGCCGCTGAAATTGTCGTCGGGAATCGTTTGGTTCGGCGAGAAACTGAAATTGTAATTGGTTTGCGCGGAGGCAATCGCCGTCCAAAAGCAAAATAAAATTCCCATCGCGGGAAATTTTACGATTCTGGAAAACAATTTTTTCATTTGCGCAACTTTGTCAATTGTTGCGTAGCTTTGCCAGTTTTGCAACCAGCGAAGCGCCGTATTTTATTTTACGGAGTCACCGTGCGGTAGAACCGTGTCGGCGCGCCGGACGTGTCGGTGTAACTGAACTTGCCGACGCCAGCAGCAGCGGCGAAATCGTCGCGAGCAGCACGAGCAAAATTTGTTTCAATGTTTTCAGGGTTTGGGTTTTCATAATTTTTACGGGCTGATGCCGATTGAATAGCGAATTAACTTGCCATTGACCCGGACACGCCCAAAATAATTGCCGCCGGGTTTGGAGGTTGGACAGGACGTTTTCAACCATTCAGTTATGCAGTTTTAAGCCAATGTAGCTCAGTGGTAGAGCAACGGTTTCGTAAACCGTCGGTCGCCGGTTCAATCCCGGCCATTGGCTCCACTTTCTAACGCTTGGGCGATAGAGAGTTACGAAATCAGGAAGCCAAAGTTTCAGTGAAAGTTTCAGTAACCGAAAAAGTCGGTTACAAACCGAGTCAACCTCGGCTACTGCTCGCTGACACAGCCGGATTGTTGTGGTTCATGTTCATAACATGAAAGACAACATGAAACAAAGATACCGGACGTTCCGCCGGGGCTGGGGCACTTACTATTGTGAAGACCTTCAGACCGGAAAACAGGAAAGCCTTAAAACCCGCGACAAAGATGAAGCCTACCGCATTGTCGCCGCCAAAAACGAAACCGCCAGCGCGCCCGCATTCAGCCAGCATTTGGCACGCGTGTATTGGAAGGCCGGTGATCCCGCCGCTGCTACACGCACATGGCAATGGGTGATGGATGAAATTATCAAATTAAAAAACGGCACTACCCACGAGCGCTGGGTCACGGCCATCAAAGACAAAGCCTATGATTCAATCCGCCATCTTGTCGTGCTCGAAACACGACCGGAACATTTTCTGCGTGTGATGGAAGGCGGAACAGTTTGCACGAATATCTTTTTGCGGCGGATGCAAAATTTTGCCCTCGATATGTCGTGGCTCCCGTGGCCGGTATTGCCGAAAAAACGCTGGCCGAAAATTCAGTTCAAAGACAAACGAGGCATCACGTGGGAAGAGCATCAGAAGATTCTTGCGAGCGAGCAAAATTCTGAATGGCGTGCGTGTTACAATTTGCTCTGTCAGCTCGGCGGCTCGCAATCGGACGTGGCCAATCTGCGTGCTGAAGATGTTGATTGGGAAATGAAAGTCATTGGTTTCACCCGCATGAAGAACGGTTCTGTCGTGCATCTTCATTTTGGCAAAACGTTGGAAAATATTCTCAACGACTTGCCGGGCGAAGGTTTGCTTCTCCCGCGAATCGCACCGATGAAAGAATCCGACCGCGCAAAAGCATTCATCCGGCGCCGTCGTTTGGCGGGCGTGTCTGGCGTCTCATTGCACTGCTACCGATACGCATGGGCGGAGCGCGCCAAGACGTGCGGCTATCCCGAACGCTTTGCCATGCAAAATTTGGGACATGGCAGCGAAGCCGTCGCACGAGCGTATGCGAAAAAAGCTAAAGTCATGCTCCCCTCATTGGAGGAATACGAAGAGAAAAATGCGCCGTTGGCGACATGAGCCAACAATGAATCGTGAGCGCGGGCAGAAAACACAAACTGCCCGCGCTTTTAATTTGCGACTGCCACCGTGCTTTGACTCTTCCGGCTGTTTTTATTACGCCAGTATTCGACGATTGCATCCGATGCCCTGCTGAACCATTTTTCGTCACGCCGCAGTTCTTCCAAAACTGCCGTTAGAAAATATTTCTGACCGTTGTGCGGTGGATGACCGAGTGGTTTCAACAAGCCTTTGGCCATGAGAATCGGAATTTCATGAGCCGAAAAACCCAGCATCCATGCCGCCTCCTCTGCCGTCAACCGACCCGGCGGCGATTTCAAGCTCAAGAATTTTTCTTTATCCTGTAGCATAAACTATTCTCTCAACCGTAATAAAATCGCATGGTCTGCGAATTAATTTGCCCGAATTCGGAACAAAATAATGGCGCAGTTTCAGGACTCATTCCGTCCGTCCGTAAATAATATGGCATCAGTTGCCTATCGTTTTGTCCCGAATTGGGGACAAAATGATCATACTTTTGGGAATGCATTTCTGGCTAGTGCGCCGCTGTCCAATTGGATATAAGAATATGCAGGTCAAAAGAACCAATCATGAAGCGCATCTATCAAGGCAAGGTGACTGTTGGAGAAATTGCTGATACTAAAGATGATGATCTCTCACGGAAGTTGAAACAATGCTATCAACGCAACTCGGATTCAAAAAGCATGACACGCGTTCCGGCATCGAGAAGTGCAACTTCCTAACACAGTTTCTATGAAAATCACCTTCGGGCAAGCTTTGGACGGTCAGGAATTGCGGGCAGTAAATAATTCTATAGGTGATATAGTTTGTGGGCCGCTCCGCCTCACGGAAATTCTTGAGACGCAACTGGGGTTAAAACGAAAATCCGTCAGCGAAATATCGAGGGTTTTTCAATTCGTCAAAATCTTGGAAAAGCTGGCAGAGAACAAGCCCCGCTTTTATTCAACTTCGTTCAAAAAGAATCCCCTTGCAGTTTCAGAAGCGCTACTACATTGGCGAGATTCATTGGCGTTGGCCGGCTGGAGTGGAATGACAGATGGAAGTTCACAGAGATTGCGCGATTTAGCCGATGTGAACGTGGCATTAAAAGAAACAGTCGCGTTAGGGCAGCCAGACAGGCTAATGGTTATTCATGAGGCATTGAGTCATCGTAGCCATTGTATTGAAACTATCATTGTTGTTGATCCTCCATTCTCCTTTCCGTTGCTCTGGCGGAATATTTTAACAAAGCTCGGCGCAAAATTTCAAACGCGAGAAACATATTCGAAAGATAAGGAATCCGAAACGGATTTAACGCAGATAAGAAACGTTCTTTTTTCAGGTTCCACGGAAAAAATCAAATTGCGGAATGATGGTTCCGTCATGCAATTCAGTGCCTACTCGGAATTTACATTGGCGCATACAGCGGCGAAACTCTTGCGGGATGTTTCGAAAGAACCCCATATTTTAATTGCCGAAAATGACTGCACAGTGCTGGATGATGTCTTAATCGCTGGTGATCAAGCTTCCCTTGGTGTTCATCCCGCATCATTGGCCAGACCAATTCCTCAGCTATTGTTGCTGACGCTCCGTTTATGTTGGAAGCCGCTTAATCCATTACATTTATTAGAGTTTCTGACCCATCCAAACTGTCCGGTTGAATTTCATCTTCGCAATGAGCTGTCTCGCGTGATGGTTGAGTGTCCGGGCATAGGCGGTTCCAAATGGCTCGGGGCAATTGAAGCAGTGAAGAAAATATATCAAGCGAAGCCTGCGGACGAAGCAAAAGAACTTTTCCCGCGACTGGAAAAAGACCTGGCAGATTGGGTTCATATTTCTAAATATGCTCCCCGCACGGGAGCTCCCGGAACGGAAATCTCCGACCACTGCTTGCGCATTGCCAAATGGGCCAGACATCGGCTCATAAAAGAAAAAGAACAGGGTGATTTTGCCAAAGCTTCTCTTTTTCAATTTCTGGCTACACAGGCGTCTGAGTTGGGTGAGGCGGTGAAGGAAGCAAAGGCCGTTACGCAATGCGAATTGGAGCGATTGGTTCGAAGAGTTTCTGGAAACGGATGGTCCTCCCCAAAAAATCGAGAGCTTGGGCACGGTCATCGTGTTGGTTCGCCGGCAGCTTGTATCGAATCTGTTGATACCATGCTTTGGTGGAACTTTTCCGAGCCGGAGCGTCCGGCGCTTCCTAATTGGACCACCTCCGAAGTCGAAGAGTTGCAAAAGCACGGTGCGGAAATTCCTACGGCTGCCTCCATCTTGATGACGGAAAGCGCCCATTGGTTGAAACCATTTTTTTCTGCGAGAAAAAAACTGGCCTTTTTCACTCCCCGGCAGCGCAATGGTGAACTGGTGGCAACACATCCTTTATTCAGCCGACTCCAGGCAATGGTGGAAGGCAAGTTTCCAACGACGCATCTTGACATAGATTTGCAGCGAAAGAAAGTTTCATTCGCTGAACCAATCAAGCACATTGCCCTCAGAACTCCTCGCCGATGGTGGAAATTGAAAGATGGAAATCACTTTGGTTCTCGATTAACAGAATCCTTTTCCAGTGCAGAGAAATTCATTTACAGTCCTTATTCTTGGGTGCTTGATTACAAAGCGGTTCTCCGTCCGGGAGTTTTGAGCCAGTTTCGAATGCGGAGCGAAAACGTTCTGCATGGCAACCTGCTTCATCGCCTGCTTGATTTGCTTGTCGCTGGGCCACTGAAAAAGGGCCATTGGGAAGGAATTATGGAAGCAGGCTTGAAGGATTATATCGAAGAACAATGGCCCACACTTCTCGAACAGGAAGGAGCGGTTTTATTATTGTTGGGCAAACAGTCGGAAGCCACCGCTTTGCTTGATACTGCAAAGCGAGCGCTCTGGAGCCTGTCACAACAATTGAGAGCTGCTCAAATTATCGAAACGAATACCAACGTAAATTTCAAAGCCGAGTTCATTGGCGGAAAGTTGGAAGGATTCGTTGATCTCCTGATCAAGAACGAAAAGTCCAAGGCGGCTGTGGTCGATTTGAAATCGGGTCGTTTGGAAGAAAAACAAAAAGAATTGCAGTCGAATGTGCAATTGCAGTTAGCGATTTACGGATTTTTGCATAGACAACTATTGGGAGAATGGCCGGCGGTCAGCTATTTTATATTGAACAGCGGACGAATGCTGGCCCAGATCAAAGATTATTTTCCCCAAGCCTATTCAATCCCGGCCAAGTCCGGTTCCAGCGGGCTTGAAACTTGTTGGAACGAATTTGTTGAAATGTGGCGCTA
>JAJPKI010000149.1 GCA_021323835.1 Verrucomicrobiota bacterium
CTTGATCTGGGCAACCCGGCCGGTGATGTCGGCCTTCTTGCCGGCGCCGTCGATGATCGTAGTGTTTTCCTTGTCGATGCGGACCCGCTTGGCGCGGCCCAGCATGTCGAGGGCAACATTCTCAAGCTTGATGCCGAGGTCTTCCGTGATGAATTTGCCGCCGGTCAACACCGCGAGGTCCTGCAACATTTCTTTGCGACGGTCGCCGAAGCCGGGCGCTTTGACGGCGCACACATTGATTGTGCCGCGCAATTTGTTCACCACGAGAGTCGCGAGCGCTTCGCCTTCGACTTCTTCGGAGATGATGAGCAACGGTTTGCCGAGCTTCGCTGTCTTTTCGAGAATCGGCAGCAAATCTTTCAAGCTGCTGATTTTCTTTTCGTAAAGCAGGATGTAAGCGTCTTCGAGTTTTGCTTCCATCGTTTCGGCGTTGGTGATGAAATAAGGCGACAAATAACCTTTGTCGAACTGCATTCCTTCCACCACGTCGAGCGTCGTCTCGATGGACTTCGCTTCTTCGACGGTAATCGTGCCGTCTTTGCCAACTTTATCCATCGCGTCGGCGATTTTGTCGGCGATGTCATAATCCCAGTTCGCGGAAACCGCCGCGACCTGTTTGATTTCTTCTTTGTCCTTAACTTTTTTGGCGATTTTGTCGAGCTGGCCGACCGCGGCTTCCACGGCTTTGTTGATGCCGCGTTGAATGCCGGTGGGATTCGCGCCCGCCGTGACAAATTTCAAACCTTCGCGATAAATGGATTCCGCGAGAACGGTCGCTGTCGTCGTGCCGTCGCCCGCCGTGTCGCTCGTTTTGCTGGCGACTTCTTTGACCATCTGCGCGCCCATGTTTTCGTAAGGATCTTCCAATTCGATTTCCTTCGCGACCGTCACGCCGTCCTTGGTGACCGTCGGCGAACCGAATTTTTTGTCAATCACCACGTTGCGGCCTTTCGGGCCGAGCGTCGCGACGACTGCTTTGGAAAGCTTCGAAACGCCGCGCAAGATTGCCTGTCGCGCCTGTTCATCAAATATCAATTGTTTAGCTGCCATAATTTTATTTCGTTTTAAGTTTTAATGGTTAAATCGTGAGTTACTCAAGGACTGCCAAAATGTCGTCGCTCGACAAAATCTTGTATTCCTTGCCGTCAATTTTGATTTCCGTGCCGCCGTATTTGGAGACCAACACGCGGTCGCCCTTTTTGACTTCGAACGGAATTTTTTTGCCGTCGTCGTTCGTCTTGCCCGTGCCGAGCGCGACGACGATGCCTTCCTGCGGTTTTTCCTTGGCGGTATCGGGAATGATGATGCCGCCCTTTTTGGTTTCTTTTTCTTCAGCCGGCTCGACCAAAATGCGGTCGCCGATTGGTTTAACGTTTAGTGCCATAGTTTGTCTCTTTGTTGTTTGTTTGAGTTGGTTAATGTAATCAAATCCCATCGCACCCGCGATGAGAAAATTTTTTATATTCGCGCCCATCCCCAGCGCCGTAGGCGCGACATATTTGTAGTAAATTCAATTAAAAAATTCTTTAGCTCCGTAGGAGCGAAATCTTCTGCGCGCAAACAGAATATGCCGCTCCTACGGAGCTGAAAATCTTCAGGCGACCGATTTTCTACAAAGATTTCGCTCCTACGGAGCTTGCTAAAATTTGTCTGCGCCAATTTCATTTCGTCTTAAATTGTTAATCTTCCTGCCCGCTCTGCGGCGTCGCCGGATCATTATCGCTTTGCACAGTTTTTTCCCAGCCTGTGGGAAATAATCTGGTGGCTTCTGAAATAAAATTGTCACGGTAACGCGTGCTGTTGAAATGAAACGTCACTTTGTGACCGTCTCTTTGCCAATCTCCGCGCTTCGTGCCGCCCCAAGCAATTCTTGCGTTGCCCGTTTCTTGACAATGCAAACTCAATCCACGCATGGCACAAACCAATGCCAAATCGTCGCTGTGGATTGTCACGCTGTATTTGTAATCACGATGCTGGCTCATGCGTTTTACTTTTTCTCGTCCACAACTTCCGCGTCAATCACGCCTTCGTCCTTTTTCTTATCGTCGGATTTCGGCTGTTCGCCTTGCGGTTGAGCGCCGCCACCGGCCTGCGCTTTCTCGGCTTGAGCTTTCGCCGCAGCCGCTTTGTAAATCTCCGCGCCAACGGTCTGGGCGACTTCGTTCAGCTTTTCGCCCGCGGATTTGATGGCCGCGGCGTCGCTGCCTTTGAGCGCTTCTTTGGCGGCGTTGATTGCGCCTTCGAGCTTGGCCTTGTCGTCCGCGGAAATTTTGTCCGCGTTGTCCTTGACCAGTTTCTCGGTGCGATAAACCGCGCCGTCCACTTCGTTGCGCGTCTGGATTTCTTCGACGCGCGCCTTGTCCTCGTCCGCGTGCGCTTCGGCGTCCTTGCGCATCTTCTCGACTTCTTCCTTCGAGAGACCGCTGCTGGCCGTGATGGTGATTTTCTGTTCCTTGCCCGTGCCGAGGTCTTTCGCGCCGACATGCAAAATGCCGTTGGCGTCAATGTCGAAGGTCACTTCGATTTGCGGCACGCCGCGCGGCGCGGGCGGAATGTCCGCGAGCTGAAATTTGCCGATGGTCTTGTTGTCCTTCGCGAATTGGCGCTCGCCCTGGAGCACATGAATTTCCACGCCGGGCTGATTGTCGCTGGCGGTGGAGAAAATTTCCGATTTGCGCGTGGGAATCGTCGTGTTGCGCTCAATCAATTTCGTGAACACGCCGCCGAGCGTTTCGATGCCGAGCGACAATGGCGTCACGTCGAGCAGGAGAACGTCTTTGACTTCGCCCTTGAGCACGCCGCCTTGAATTCCCGCGCCGACCGCGACGACTTCGTCGGGATTCACGCCTTGATGCGGCGCTTTGTTGACGAGCTTGCGCGCGGTTTCAACGACTCGCGGCATGCGCGTCATGCCACCGACGAGCACGAGTTCGTCAATCTTGCTGGCTTCGATGCCTGCATCTTTCAAGCAGGCGTTGACCGGCTTGATGGTGCGCTCGAACAAATCGTCCGTGAGCTGCTCCATTTTGGCGCGCGTGAGAGTTTTCTGGATGTGCTTCGGCCCGCTCGCATCCGCCGTGATGAACGGCAGGTTGATGTCGTATTGCTGTGACGATGAAAGCGCGATTTTCGCTTTTTCGGCTTCTTCCTTGATGCGTTGGAGCGCGTCCGGTTGCTTGCGCAAATCCATGCCGGAATCTTTTTTGAATTCGTCGAGAATCCAATCCATCAATTTGTTGTCCCAATCGTCACCGCCCAAATGCGTGTCGCCGTTCGTGGCCTTCACTTCAAAAACGCCGTCGCCGATTTCAAGGACGGAAATATCAAACGTGCCGCCGCCCAAATCGTAAACGGCAATTTTTTCGTCCTTCTTTTTGTCGAGACCGTAAGCAAGCGACGCAGCCGTCGGTTCGTTGATAATGCGGAGCACCTCAAGACCGGCAATCTTGCCGGCGTCTTTCGTCGCCTGACGTTGCGAGTCGTTAAAATACGCGGGAACCGTGATGACAGCTTGCGAAATTTTTTCGCCGAGGCGCGTTTCGGCGTCGGCTTTCAGCTTGGAAAGAATCATCGCGGAAATTTCCTGCGGCGAAAATTGTTTTGGCTTGCCGTCCACTTCCACTTCCACGGCGCAATCGCCGTTCGACGCCTTCACCACTTTGTAAGGCATGCGTTTGATTTCTTCGCCGACCTCGTCAAACTTGCGGCCCATGAAACGCTTGATGGAATAAATCGTGTTGCGCGAATTCGTCACCGCCTGGCGCTTGGCCGCGTCGCCGACCACGCGCTCGCCATTTTTCATGAATGCGACGACGCTGGGCGTGGTGCGTTTGCCCTCGGAATTTTCCAGAACGAGCGGCTCGCCGCCTTCCATGACCGCCATGCAGGAGTTCGTCGTTCCCAAATCAATGCCTAATACTTTTGCCATAAAATCGTTTTGTTAAATGTTTCGTTACAAATATCCAAGTTCTTAACGCAATAAAGATGCCGAAGTGTGCCAACGCCAGAAAATCATGAACCCGATTGCAAACAAAGGCTGAAATGAATTTTCAGAAATTCCAATGGCAATTGCAATTTGCGCCAAAAGCGACGCAATGGCACAAATGGAAAGAATTGTGGCGCACTAATTCAACGGTTAAATTATTCGTTCATGGATTTGCATGAAATTTTAAAAATCGCCGGCGGCGCGCTCGCGCTGTTGCTGTTCATTCCCATGGCGCGGCAAATCTTGAAAGAGAACGGCGCGGGACAAAGTTTTGCCACGTGGTTCTTGTGGGCGGTGATGGATTCGATTCTCGCCGCCAGCACGATTGTCCGGCACGGCAATTATTTTCTGCCGCTCGGCTTCGCCATCGGCGGCGTGGCGATGACGATTCTGCTTCTGGCAAAACGCCGGTTCGCATGGACGACATTGGACACGGTGATTGCCGTGCTCGTCGTCATTTGCGCGGTCGCATGGGAAATTGGCGGCGCGCGCACGGCGATTGTCGCTTCCACGCTCGCCACGAGCATCGCGACGATTCCGGGGTTGGTGGAGTTGTGGCGACGTCCGAATCGAACCATTGCAAACATTTGGGGTGCTTACACACTGGCCAACTTTCTCGCCTTTCTCGGCGGCACGGCGATGACAATTGAGGAGCGTTTTACGCCCGCGATTTTCACGGCTCTTTCATTTTTGATGTTTATCGCAGGTCACAGAAACGTGAAATTCGCCAAATAAATCCATTTTCAAGCCATTTTCCCTGAAATCCGCCGTTGACAGTTGGCGGATTTATGATTTAATTTCCGACCCTTTGCGGGAAAATTTATGTATGCAGTTTTAGAAACAGGCGGCAAACAATACCGCGTCGTCGCCGGCGACAAACTCGAAATCGAACGCCTCGATGCCGAGGCCGGCAAACCGTTCACGTTTGACCGCGTGCTCATGATTGGCGGCGACAAAGTGACTGTCGGTTCGCCAACCGTCAGCGGCGCGAAAGTCATGGCGGATGTCGTGGCGCACAAGCGCGGCGAGAAGAAACTCACTTTCAAGATGAAACGCCGCAAAGGTTATCACAAAACCATCGGCCACCGTCAGGAATTGACGGTCGTGAAAATTACAGAAATAAAGGCGTAGACGCGAATTTCGCGAATTATCACTAATTGTTTTTTGAATTCGTGTTAATTAGCGCAATTCGCGTAAAAAAATTCGGAGAAAAAATTTATGGCACATAAAAAAGGTCAAGGCAGCGTCAAGAACGGACGCGACAGCGTCAGCAAACGGCTTGGCGTAAAAGAATTTGGCGGCACGTTCGTCACCGCCGGCAGCATCATCGTTCGCCAGCGCGGCAGCAAATTTGTCGCGGGCAAAAATGTCGGCACCGGTCGCGACTGGACATTGTTCGCCCTCACGGACGGCAAGGTCATGTTCGACAAGGAAAGCCGCCGCGTGAACGTGGTGGCCGAAGCCGCGGCGAAGAATTAAATTCGCTGTGAAAATTTCAAAGCGAGGTTCACGCCTCGCTTTTTTTATTTGTGAAATTGCCGCGAGAGAACGCAAAGAGCGCAGATAAAAAATCTTTTGTGCATTTTGTGTTCTTTTGCGGCTAAATTGAATTGCGATGTTCATTGACGAAATAAAAATTTACGCGAAGGCGGGGCACGGCGGCAAAGGCTGTGTCGCGTTCCATCGCGAGGCCTACATCACCAAGGGCGGCCCGAGCGGCGGCAACGGCGGACGCGGCGGCAGCGTGATTTTGCAGGCCGACCACGACCTCAACAATCTCATCGCGCAGTATTATCAGCCACGCCTCATCGCCAAAGACGGCGAGGCCGGCATGGGCAAAGGCATGGACGGCCACGCCGGAAAAGATTTAATCATCAAAGTTCCCTGCGGCACGCTCGTTTGGAAATTGAAGGACACAACGCCTGCCATCACCGAAAAATATTATTCCGTTGACCGCAAAAAAAAGGAAGAGGAAGAAGAAGCCGAGGCGGCTGAAGATGAAAAGCCAGCGTTCAAATCCAGTGCGAGTGCGCGACCCATTATTCGCAGCGCGAGCGGTTACATCGCGCAGGAAGTTGATTTGAGCAAGGAAAGCGCCGAAGGAGAATCATCCGACAGCGATTCCGAAAAAGGCGAGCTCGTCGCCGACCTCACAACGCATGGACAGCAATTTGTTTTGTGCAAAGGCGGTCGCGGCGGATTGGGCAATCGCAATTTCGCCACGTCTGCTCGACAAACACCGCGTTTTGCGCAACCGGGCGAACCGGGCATGGAAGGTGAATTTCTTTTTGAATTGCGCATCATGGCCGAAGTCGGACTCGTCGGTTATCCGAACGCGGGCAAATCCACTTTGCTCACCGCCATTTCCAAAGCGCGTCCGAAAGTCGCGCCGTATCCGTTCACGACGCTGCATCCGCAAATCGGCATCGTCGAATATGAGGACTGGCATCGGCTGACGGTTTGCGATGTGCCGGGCTTGATTGAAGGCGCACACATGAACGTCGGCCTCGGCCACGAATTTCTACGCCACATCCAGCGCTGCAAAATCCTCGTGCTGCTGCTCGACATGGCGGGCACGGACGGACGCAAGCCGTGGGACGATTACAAACAATTGCTCAAAGAATTGGAACTTTACGACCCGGCGTTGCTCGATAAACCGCGCCTCGTCGTCGCGAACAAAATGGACGAAGCCGTTGCCGAGAAAAATCTGAAGCAATTCAAAACGAAAATCAAAAAGGTCAAAGTCCTGCCGATTTCCGCCGCGTTTGACGAAGGCATGGAGAAATTTAAAAAGACAATTCGCGAAGCGGTAGAAGAAGCGACAGAATAATTTGGTAGGGCTGCGCTGCTGCGCAGCCCAAATTTTTGCCGAAGATCATGGCGGCGCGGCAGCGCCGCCCTACCGGTTAAATTTCCAAAAAACGCATCACGGTGTCGCCGTGCTTGAGCATTTTCACTTCGCGCCACGGCGCGACCAATTCCAGCGTGTCGCGTTTCGTGTGACCAAGAACAAATCTTCCGCCTGATGCCAGGACTTTCGGTAAATTTTTATCGTCGAGCAATTGCTGCGCGAACGATTCCGAACGTCGCCCGACATTTTTTTCACCGTAAGGCGGGTCGGCAAGAATCAAATCGAATTGCTCGCTGCTTTGCGCGAGTTGCGATAGCGCGGTGAAAACATCCTGCGTTCGCACCTGCAAATTTGCATTTGGAATTTGCGCGGCATTGTTCTGAATGAAATTCGCGTGCTTCTGCGATTTTTCAATGCATAGAGCCGAAGCCGCGCCGCGACTCAAACATTCCAAACTCAACGCGCCGCTACCGGCGAACAATTCCAAAACTTTCGCGCCTTCAACCCGCGCGCCGAGCGAATTGAAAATCGCCTGCTTGACCAAATCAGGAGTCGGTCGAACGTCGAGTCCTTTCGGCACTTTCAAAATTCGTCGCGCGGCATTTCCACCGGTGATTCTCATTTTTATTTATCCACAGATTACGCAGATAGACGCAGATTAAAATCTTTGATAACAAATCTGCGAGAATCAGCGCAATCTGCGGAAAATTCTCACTTGAAAATTTCCGCGAAGAAATCTTTCATCGCCTGCCAAGAGCGTTTGTCGGCCTTCTCGTTGTATTTCGCGCCGGCATTGACGAAGCCCGGGTCGGGTTGCGTAAACGCGTGAACCGCGCCGCCATAGAAAACAATTTGCCAATCCACTTTGCTGTCGCGCATTTCACTTTCGAAGGCGTTCAAGTCGTTTGGATTTTGAAACGGGTCATCCGCGCCAGCGAGCGCGAGCACTTTGCATTTGATATTTTTTCCGTCGGACGGAGTCGGCGAATCCAGTCCGCCATGAAAACTGACCACGCCGTTCAAGTCCGCGCCGCTGCGCGCGAGTTCAATCACGGTCGTGCCGCCAAAACAATAGCCGATGGCCGCGACACGTTTTGAATCCACCAAATCATTTTTTTTCAATTCGTCTAATCCGGCATTCACGCGTGCGCGAAGTAATTGTCGGTCGCCTTTATATTTTCCTGCTTGCGCCCCAGCTTCCTTGACATCTTTCGGGCGGACGCCTTTGCCGTAAATGTCCGCGCAAAAAGCGACATAGCCGAGTTCGGCCAATTGCCGGGCCCGCATTTTTTCGTAATCGGTCAGGCCGAGCCATTGATGGACGACGAGAACGCCGGGACGCTTGCCTTGCATGGAATCGTCATAGGCGAGAAATCCTTCAAGCGTCGCGTCGCCCTGTTTGTATTCGATAGTTTCGGTGTGAATCGCTCCTTGCGTTTTCATCACGCAAAGTAAAACCAGAACAGCTGACATCAAATTTCTCATAGAACCAAATTCATAACTCAATGCTGCGAAAACGCCAACAAATTATTTGCCGCGAAGGACCACAAAGAGCGCAAAGATTTGTTTTTAATTTCTGTGTGTGCTTTGCGCTCTTTTGCGGCAAAATTTCCGCGCGTGAAAGTAATTCTGGAAATTTCGAATCTGGAAATCCGGCGCGGTGGCGTAAAAATTCTCGACGGCGTGAATTGGCGCGTCGAGCACGGACGGCATTGGGCAATTCTCGGCGCGAATGGCTCTGGAAAAACTTCATTGTTGAGCGCTCTGACGGGATATTTAATGCCGACGGCTGGAAAAATTTATTTGCTGGGGAAAAAATACGGCAAATCCGATTGGCGCGAATTACGGAAACAAATCGGCATCGTCAGCTCATCCGTGCGGCAAATGATGAACGATGGCGAACCTGCGATTGAAACGGTTGCCAGCGGAAAATTTGCGATGATTGATTTGTGGACACGATTGAGTCGCGCCGACAAAAATCGCGCGCAGAACATTTTGAAACAAATTGAGTGCTCACATTTGGCCGGACGCGAATGGCGCGTTTTGTCGCAAGGCGAGCGGCAGCGGATTTTGATTGGCCGCGCGTTGATGGCAAATCCGCGCGTTTTGATTTTGGACGAGCCGTGCGCGGGCCTTGACCCGGCGGCGCGCGAACATTTTTTGCACTTTCTCCAGCGGCTTGGCTCAAAGAAAAATTCTCCGACGTTAATTTTAGTGACGCATCACGTGGAAGAAATCATGCCGGTATTTTCACACGTGCTGATTTTGAAAAATGGAAGGGTTTTTGCGGCAGGGGAAAAACCGAAAATAATTACGACAAAAAATTTATCGTCGGCTTTTGCCGCGAAAATGAGATTACAATCGAAAGCGAATCGTTTTACGATGAGCGTTTTGCCGAAACGCGGCGCGGTAATTTGATTTAAGCCATCACCGCCGTCGCTTTTTCCTGCCAGCCGAACATTTTATTGCCCTTGATAAGCCCGACAATTTCCGGCGGCACATCGCGTTCCCACGAAGCGTCGCCGGATTGGAGTTTCGAAAGCACGAATGGCGGGAACAACGAGAGATATTCGGGGTTATAATTTTGGATGCTGCAAATGTAATTGTTCTCCAGCAGGTGCGCGTAGAGATGTCGCAAATGCGGCGCGACTTGCAAATTTTCCGCCGTGACGATTTGTCCATTTTCCGCTTCACGCATCCAAATGCCTGTTTCGCCTTGTGGCGTGTCGGAAAATTTTCCCGATTTCGGGTCGCGAAACGGATAGACGTAAAGTTTCGTCGTGCTTTTAAACAGACGACCTAGCGATTCGAGCAAGCCGCCCGGCAAATCCACGTAAAACTTTTCGTCGAAAATGCCGCGCAAACTTGGAATGCCCAGCGCGATGCCCTGCATTTTTTGCGTGTAGCGCGAGAGATATTCGACGAGCCGATAGTAACGTCCGAAATTGGAAATCAAAACCGTTTTGCCGAGCGTGCTCAACAAATCCACGCGGTCGAGAAAATCCTTGTGCGCCATCGCGGAATCTTCGAGCACGCTGTGCAGCGTCATTTCCATGATGATGACCGGCTCTTCGCCCTTCATTTGCGGCTCCTGTAAAAATTGTTCGCGCGCGCGTTCCAAAATGTCCAGCGTCGTTTTCGTAATTGGCCGAAAACTGCCGCGCTCGACGAGCACCGATTTTTTGTAAAGCACTTCGCTGGGAATAACCACTTCACCATCGGCAGTGAACATCGCTGCGTCGGACAATTGCTGTTGCACGAGTTGCAAAGCCATCAAACGATTATCCAAATTTGCAAAACGCGGGCCGGAAAATTTAATCATGTCCACTTCCAAACGTTTGCGCGTGAGATTATCGAGCAGCGATGCAATTAATTTTTCCGGCGTCGCATGCAAATAAAATGCGCCGTGAATCAAATTCACGCCGACGATGCCGAGCGCTTCCTGCTGGCGAACGTTGTCGCCGTCGAGCATTCGCGCATGGATGATAATCGTCGAAGGTTCTTCATGCGGCTGGGTTTGAAATTTCATGCCGAGCCAGCCGTGGCCGTCCTGCTGATGGGAAAAACTGCGCGTCGTCACCGTATCGGCAAAAACGAAGAATGTGCATTTGTCGCCGCGGGTTTTGTCGAGTCGTTCGAGCAGCAATTTAAATTCGTAATCCAGCATCGCCTGCAAGCGTTGGCGGCTGACGTAACGCTCGGCGGGACCGTAAATCGCATCGCTCACGGCCATGTCGTAAGCAGAAATGGTCTTGGCGACCGTGCCCGACGCACCGCCGACGTGAAAAAACCAGCGCGCGACTTCCTGCCCCGCGCCGATTTCGGCAAACGTGCCGTATTTTTTGGCGTCAACGTTGATTGCCAGCGCTTTCTGGCCGGTGTTGAGTTTTTCTTCGGGCATAACCTCGACGGCAAGTTAATTGAATTTTTTTACGCTGTCCAACCCGTTGCGTTTGCGCTTTTCGGCAAAGGAAAATCTGTTAGACTGGAATTCATGTTTCGGACGCAGGATTTACACGTCAAAGAAATTGTCCCGCTGGCGTCGCCGCGCGAATTGAAAGCCAATTCGCCGACAAGCGATGCGGCGAACGCGACGGTTGCGCGCAGCCGCGAGCGGGTCATCCGCATTTTGCGGCAGGAAGACCCGCGTCTGCTCGTGGTCATCGGGCCGTGCTCGATTCACGAAGAAAAATCCGCGCTCGAATATGCGACGAAATTGAACGCGTTGCGCAAAGAATTTGCCGACCGGATGGAAATCGTCATGCGCGTTTATTTTGAAAAGCCGCGCACGACGATTGGCTGGAAAGGCCTGATTAACGACCCGCATTTGGACGGGTCGCAGGACATTGAAACCGGATTGAAAATCGCCCGGCGAATTTTATTGGAAATTGTCGGCATGGGTTTGCCGGCGGCGACGGAATTTCTCGACCCGATTGTGCCGCAATACATCGCGGATTTGGTGACGTGGGCGGCGATTGGCGCGCGCACGACGGAGTCGCAGACGCATCGCGAAATGGCAAGCGGCCTTTCGATGCCGGTCGGTTTGAAAAATGCGACGGACGGCAGCCTGCAAATCGCGATTGACGCGATGAGTGCCACGCGGCATGCGCACAGTTTTCTCGGCATGAACGAAGACGGCGCCACGAGCATCGTGCGCACGAGCGGCAATCCGCACGCGCACGTCGTGTTGCGCGGCGGGCGCGCGAAAACAAATTACGACGCGGAAAGCATTCGTGCGGCGGAAGAAAAATTGATTTCGGAAAAATTGCCGCCGGTGCTGATGGTGGATTGCAGCCATGCAAATTCGGAAAAACAATTCGCGCGGCAGGAAGATGTTTGGAAAAGCGTGATTCAGCAACGAATTGACGGCACGCGTTCGTTGATTGGCTTGATGGTGGAAAGCCATTTGCATGAAGGCACGCAGCCGATTCCGAAAAATTTGAAGGATTTGAAATACGGCGTTTCGATTACCGATTCGTGCATCGGCTGGGAAACGACGGAGCGCATGTTGCGCTGGGGCTATGAAAATTTGGCGAAGATAATTCCCGCCGCAAAAGTTTCTGCTTAAAAAAATGACGGCGGCCAAATCGAATTGACCGCCGTAGTTGCGATTAAAATTTTCTCACCGTTCGATTACGGCCAGACCCACTGATAGGGATAATTCATCCGGTAAAACGCGAGTGCGGTGACATTGACCGTTCCTCCGGGGCCGGGAGGTGTGATGTCGCGCGGTGCGAAGTGTTGTTGTGACCCTGTGCCGTTGGGTGGAAGCGGCACAAAATAAGATTGCGCACCGCTGGCGCCGCTGATGCTTTGCAATTGCGTCCAGTTTGGCGATGAAAGATTCGTGCAGGTTTCAACAAATCCATTCAAGCCAAGCGGCACGTTAATGACATCCAATTGGTTGCTGCTGTTCAAGGTCGTGATGCGGGCGATTTGCACCGGCGAAATCAGTTGCTGCACGGTGTCGCCGATGATTTCATGAAATTTTGCAGACGGATCCAAGTTATCCCAATACACATAATTGGCTCCTAAACCATTTGTGCTGCAATTGGGATAAAGTGCGTCGAATGCGTCTATTGGCATGCCATTCGCGGCAAGGGCATTGGTCAATCCGTAAGATGCGGCATTGGTCAGCACATTATCGAGCAGGCCGAAAAAGTTCGGCTCATAAATCGTCAATCCCGGACATGCTGCGCGGGCGCGATTCAATGTGCTGACGAAGTTAGTGTTGTAAGCGCTGCACTGCTGGCGGAGAAATTTCAAAAAGTTGGACTGATAACCTGCGGAATAGCAAAAGGCGGGCACTTCGCTTAAATCCACTGCACCTGGAGCGATGATGGTGCGAAAACCTTTGGCGTAAAGATTGGTGATGGCGCGAAATTCATTTGTCTGTGCGCGCATGATATTGGTCGTCCAATAAACAATGTTGGTATTGAACTGTTGACTCAAGTCATACAAATCCGAGTTATTACACCACACAACGGCAAGAGCATTACTGGCGGCTTGTTGCGTAATGGAAAAATTTTGCGTGTTGGTCCAAAGTTTGGCGCTATTGCAGTCGAAATAGGACCAATTCATGTTGACAGGGACGCCCTGTCGCTGCGCCAGCACTTCCACCCAAAGGCGGCCGTTGGAATAACGGTTGCCGTAGTATTGCTTTGGATAGGTCGCGGCAAAGGAATTATTGGTTGTGGTTGAAAGCGCATCGCCAAAAACATACATCGCGTTAAAGGCGCGCGCCGGCGTTATTGCACACCCGAGCAAAGCAATGCCCAGTGTCCAGTGAGATATCTTCTGAATGATTTTTTTCACGGCACAAAGTTTAATTCACAATCTAAATTTGTAAAGCGGGCAAAAGCAATTGAAATAAAAGAGATGCCACACATTGGCTGTAATTAAAAAGAATAAATTGCTGGCATCGCCGCCAATCAAGGATAAGCTGGCGACGAAAATTCACTCGGACAGGCCCGGTTCTCGAATCATGAGCCGAAACATTTTAAAATTTCTGCCGATAGCGTTCACTTCGGCATTGGCCGGAAATGTTTTAGCCAACGGCTTTGCGCTTCCCGACCAGGACGCGTTTGCGACGGCGCGCGGCGAGGCATTTGTGGCCACCGCCGACAATGCGTCGGCCATTTTTTATAATCCCGCCGGCATCGCGCAATTGCAGGGCGACAACCTTCGCGGCGGCATTTACGGGCTTTACATCAACACCGCATATCAAAACCCAAGCACCGGCAATGTTTATCACAGCAACCGCCATTTCTTCGGCGTGCCGCAAATTTTTTACACGCACACGCTCGAAAATCTGCCGGTAAGTTTTGGACTTGGAGTTTATGCGCCATTTGGCGGCACGATGGATTGGCCGCAGGACACGGGCTTTCGCCAGATAGCTATCAGCGGCTCATTGAAATATATCACCGTCAATCCCGCGGTTGCCTGGAAAATTTTGCCGTCGCTTTCAGTCGGCGCCGGTGTGATGGTGAATTATGTGAATTTGAAAACGTCGCAGGGTTTTTTTACTACAGCATCGCCATTAATTAATTTCTTTGATTTCAGCGGCGACGGTTGGAGCGCGGGTTACAATGCGGGAATTCTTTGGAAGCCAGTTAAACAACTTTCTTTCGGCGTAAATTTTCGCAGTTCGGCCAATGTGAATTTGAACGGCCAAACTCATTATGAACGGCCGTTTACTGTTCCTGAAGGACACAGCACCGCAAACATGAGTATGAAATTTCCATGGACGGCAGTCGGCGGTATTTCATATCGGCCGACGAAAAATTGGAATTTGGAGTTCGACGCCAATTACACCGACTGGAGCAGTTTCGGAAATTTTAATCTTCACGAACAAAATCCGCCGTCCGGAACGCCAAATAATTTACCGGTGCGTTTTCAATGGCAGGGAAGCTGGATGTATGAATTCGGCATGACGCGTTATTTCGACAGCGGCTGGCACGCCAGCGCCGGCTACGCTTTCAACGAAAATTCCGTGCCCAATAAATATTACACGCCATGGGCTTCAGACATGGACCGGCATTTTTTCAGCATCGGCACAGGCTTTAGCGGAAAGACTTTTGACTTTGACGCCACCTTTCAATTTGGCTTTGACCGCGACCATGTCGTCACCGGCAGCCATTCTTCGGCAGCACCCGGCACATTCATCAGCCAATCTGCCGACGGCAAATACGGCTTCACCAGCGCGGCGATTTTTGTGACCGGCGGCGTGCATTTTTAGTTTCGGCCTCGCCGAAAAAGAAAACCATTAACTATTTGCAAGCCATTTGGCTTGCGATATGATGTGCAGATTGCGATGAAACTTGGGAGTTTCCATTCAATGCCCCAAACAGCGAACGGCAATTCCACAACCGTTGCGGACGGGCAATCGCATTTCATTCCCGTTGGCGCAAATCGCGTCCATTACGTCACCGCTGGAAAAGGAAATCGCGCCATCGTTTTCGTTCACGGCTGGGCGAGCAATTTAAATTTCTGGCGAGAACAAATGCCCTTGCTCGCGGACAAAGCGCGGCTCATTGTCATTGACCTTCCCGGCCACGGCCAAAGCGACAAGCCGCAGGCAAATTACACAATGGATTTTTTTGCCGACGCGGTGCTGGAAGTGTTGCGCGCGGAAAAAATTGAGAAAGCCATTTTCATCGGTCACAGCATGGGCGGCGCGGTCATTTGCCGTGTGCATCATCGCGCGCCGGGAAAAATTGCGGCGCTGATTTCCGTGGATGGTTTGCTTTGCCGTCCGCCGGGCACGCCGAAGCAGGCGCGCGCGTTGGTCGGCCCGTTTGCCACACCGCATTACCTCGA